>NZ_JBLKDA010000013.1:0-129696 GCF_047530215.1 Enterobacter sp. 01-M-03-SI-ECC | reverse complement strand
TCATCTTTAACGGGATAACGCTTGCGTACTACGACCGAAAAACCCAGAGTGTGATCCGGATAGACTAAAAGTGTTACCTATGTTCCCGGTCTGATCTGTCACCTATGTATCCGGTCATACAGCAGCGCCACCCGGCTTCAGCATCAACGCTCTTTCTCATCCCGCTGAGCCAGCGACAGCGCGCTGGCGCTGGCAGGATCGAACAGCGAGATGCTCTCAATCTGATTGAGCAAAATCACCTTGCGGAACGACATGGCGCTGCGGGGTTCTGAGTCGAGCGTGATGTCATGCTCCGCGTACCACTTGCTATAATTATTTTCGATGCGCAGGTTCATCGTCTTCGCGTCTCGGTACCCGCTCAACATCGGGATCAGCACGATATTGGCGGTTTTTTCATATTCCAGCGTCGCGGTGTGGATCATGCCGACGTAAATCCGTCTCGACCGGAGCGTCACCTGCGCCAGCTCGCCTTGCTCCATGCACTGGTACAGCAGTTGTTCAATACCGCTCGACTGGGCAAGACGCTGGTAGAGCTTTTTCCGGCTTTCGCCGTCCAGCCTGGCGCTGCCCGCCCAGTTAGAGCGGTAAAGGCAAAACAGAATGGCAAATGCCAGCATCACGACCACCGGCGCCTGAATGCCTAAAAAACTCCAGTTCATAAAGTCGATTTGCCAGTCGGTGTATTTCGGTGAGGCAAAGTGAAAGGCGTTATTGGCGGCGGAAAGGGCGAGCAGCAGCAGCCAGAGCAGCCCCGTGGCGATCACGCCCTGCAGAACGAAAATACAGCCGTACAGCGCGACCAGAAAATAGACGTCCCAGCCGAAGGAGCGCTTGATTTTAAAGCGGGTCGACAGATCGCGACTGGTGTACCAGTACCCGCACACCATCAGCACCATGAATATCGCCGTTCCCATATCAGGCCCTCTTCAGCGTGTTGACGTGGCGCAGAAAATCCTGCCGCACCTCGTTGCTTTTGTAGTTCACCGAGGCGTTCCCATCCTGATCGATAATGATGCGATCGCCGTCTTCAACGGCCTCAATAATTTCCTGCTGGCTCATCACCTGGAGCAAGGATTCGGGGCTTGAAAATAGCGAGAAGAAGAACCGTCTCATGTCAGGCATCCTTATGAATCTAAAAGAATAAGCCTGGAAGAGGATGGGAGGATTTGCCTTAAGGTTAAACTGAAAAACAATGCCGGGTGGCGGCTACGCCTTACCCGGCCTACAAAAGCCACTTTTTGCCTGAAATTAACTTATTGATATTTCTCAAATATAAAAAATAGATACTTACAAACTTGGACAAATAACAGTAATTGTGTAAGTTTTAATTATGCGATTACGCCACGTTGTATACAGCCAGGATGTGACCCATGAGCACGTTGCCCTCTGTCGTGAGTCGGTTTGTTGATTACTATGCCGCACTGGATAGCCAGCCGCCGTCCGCGCTGGTCGGGCTTTACCATTCAAATGCCACGCTTATCGATCCGTTCGGCGAGCATGACGGAATATTCGCGCTTCAGCGCTATTTCACTCATCTGCTGGCCAACGTCGAGCACTGCCGTTTTACCATCGATTCGCCTCTGATCGACGGAAGTCGGTTTGTCGTTACCTGGGTGATGCACTGGTCGCACCCGCGTATTGCCGGGGGAGAGCCGCTCGAACTGCCGGGCTGTTCGGTGGTGGAGACGGAAAACGATCTCATCACGCGCCAGCGGGACTATTACGATGCGGGAGAGATGATCTACGAACATCTTCCTCTGCTGGGCTGGGCGGTTCGCGGCGTCAAGCGGAGGGTCAAATCATGAAAACGGTACTGATTACCGGCGCTAGCTCGGGGATTGGCGCCGGGCTGGCGAAATCCTTTTCCGCTGACGGCTACCATGTGATTGCCTGCGGGCGAGATCCGGCGCGTCTGGAAGCCCTGCATCAAACCTGTCCCAACCTCACCGTTCGCCTGTTCGATATGACAGACAGGGACGCCTGTCGCCAGGCGCTGACCGGCAGCTACGCCGATCTGATTATTCTCTGCGCCGGTACCTGCGAATATCTCGACGGAGGCGTGGTGGATGCGGCGCTGGTGGAGCGGGTGATGGCGACAAATTTCCTCGGCCCGGTGAACTGTCTTGAGGCGCTTCAGCCGCAGCTGGTCGCGGGCAACCGCGTGGTGCTGGTGAGCTCCATGGCCCACTGGCTGCCTTTCCCACGGGCTGAGGCCTACGGCGCGTCCAAAGCGGCGCTGAGCTGGTTTGCCGAGAGCCTGCGCCTGGACTGGGAGCCAAAAGGGATTGCCGTCACGGTCGTCTATCCGGGCTTTGTTGATACGCCGCTGACGCAAAAAAACGATTTTGCCATGCCGGGCAGGGTGAGCGTTGACGCGGCGGTCAGGGCGATCCGTACCGGGCTGGCGGCAGGGGAAATGCACATCGCGTTTCCCACCGGGTTTGGCTTCATTTTGCGGCTGCTCTCCGGGCTACCCGCGTTTCTTCAGCGCGTGCTGCTGCGCAGGATGGTGCGTTCATGAATATTGCGATTATCGGCAGCGGTATCGCCGGGCTGACCTGCGCCTGGCGGCTGGCCGGACACCATCAGGTAACCTTGTTCGAGGCGGGATCCACGCCGGGCGGCCATACCGCAACGGTGGACGTATCGACGCCGCAGGGTAACTATGCGATAGACACCGGGTTTATCGTCTACAACGATCGGACCTATCCGCGCTTTATGGGGCTGCTCAGCGAGCTGGGCATCAGCGGGCAAAAAACGCAGATGAGCTTTTCGGTGCACAATCCGGCGACGGGGCTTGAGTACAACGGCCACACGCTGACGTCGCTGTTTGCCCAGCGCCGAAACCTGGTGAATCCGGCATTCTGGCGGCTGCTCGGCGAGATCGTCCGCTTCAATCGTCTGGCAAAACAGGCGCTGGAGGGGGAGGTCGACCCTAACGCCACGCTGGAGACGTTTTTGCAACAGCACGCCTTCACGCCGTTTTTTGCGCGCCACTACATTCTGCCGATGGGTGCCGCCATCTGGTCGTCATCGCTGCAGGAGATGAAGCGTTTCCCGCTGCCGCTCTTTTTACGTTTCTTCCAAAACCACGGCCTGCTGGATATTACCCAGCGCCCGCAGTGGTACGTGGTGCCGGGCGGCTCGCGGGAGTATATCCGCGCCATGCTCGACAAGCTGGGGAACCGACTTACGCTTCACCTCAACGCGCCGGTACAGCGTGTGGCCCGCCATGAGGACGGTGTCACTCTCCAGCTTGAAACCGGTAGCCATACCTTCGATCGGGTGATATTTGCCTGCCACTCCGCCAGCGCCCTGGCGATGCTGGACGACCCGACGCCCGCCGAGCGGGAGGTGTTAGGGGATATCGGCTGGCAGCGCAACGAGGTCGTTTTACACAGCGACCCGCGCTGGCTGCCGGTGCGCAAGCGCGCGTGGGCCAGCTGGAACTACCGTCTGAGCGAGCAGGACCAGGCCAGCGCCTGCGTGACTTACAACATGAACATTCTGCAGGGGCTGCCAGAGGGGAGTCCGCTGTTCTGCGTCACCCTGAATCCGGACGCGCCGGTGGATGAGGGCTTCGTTCTGCGGCGCTTTGTCTATGAGCATCCGCTGTTCAACCCGCAAAGCTGGCGGGCGCAGGCGCGGCGCGGCGAGATCAACGGTCACCGGCGGAGCTGGTACTGCGGCGCCTACTGGTACAACGGTTTTCATGAAGACGGCGTGCGCAGCGCGCTGGACGTGGTTAATGCCATCGCCGCCGGGGAGGGGAACTGAGATGAACAGCTGCCTCTATCAGGGCGTACTGCGCCACCGCCGCCTTCAGCCGAAAAACCACGAATTCAGCTACAGCGTCTTTATGGCCTGGCTGGATCTTGATGAGCTGCCGCTGCTGCCGTCCGTCGGGGTGCGGCGCAATCGCTTTGCCGCCGCCTCGTTCCATGACGCGGACTATCCGCTCGGCGCGCCGCTCAGAGAGAACGTGCTGAGCAGGCTGGAGACCCTGACCGGCGAACGTCCGGACGGGCGGGTCATGCTTCTGACGCAGCTGCGCTACTTCGGCTTTCACTTCAATCCGGTCAACTTTTATTACTGCTACGACGGGAAGGAGACGCTGCGCTGGGTGCTGGCGGAGGTGCGTAACACACCGTGGAACGAACGCCATTACTATGCCGTCAACGGACAGGATGCGCAGCCCACGGAAAAAGCGTTTCACGTGTCCCCCTTCAATCCAATGGACATGATCTACCACTGGCGCTTTAACGATCCGGATAACACGCTGCATATGCATATTGAAAACCATCAGGACGAGAAGGTCTTTGACGCCACGCTGGCGCTGCGTCGGGAGCCGTTGACGCGCCCGGCGCTGCGCGCATTGCTGCTGCGCATCCCCCTGATGACTCTGAAAACCGTTTTTGCCATTTACTGGCAGGCGCTGCGGCTGTGGCTCAAGCGCGTGCCGCTGTATAACCATCCCGTCAGCAGGAGTGAACGCTCATGACCGATCCCGTCTTTGCGCTAGAACCCGATATCCCGCGCAACGTCCGCATCGCGCGATGGCTGCTGTTTCGTCTGTTAAGCGGTATCCGCGGCGGCTCGCTCACCCTGCGTGAAGGGGCACAGACCTTTCATTTTGGTGAGGCATCCTCCGGTCTGCATGCCGACGTGCAGATCCTCACGCCCGGCGTCTACTGGCGCGTCTTAACGGGCGGTAGCCTTGCTGCGGCAGAGGCCTGGATGGACGGCGAATGGGAAACCGCGCAGCTCACGCCGCTTCTGGAGCTGCTGGCCATTAATGGCGAGGTGCTTGGCCGTCTGGAAAAAGGCTTTCGCCTGCTCGGGCGACCGCTGGAGCGGCTGCGCCACTGGACGCGGCGTAATTCCCGCGCCCAGGCGCGCGAAAATATTGCCGCCCATTACGATCTGGGCAACACCTTTTATGCCCACTTTCTGGATGAGGAGCTGCTTTACTCCAGCGCGCTGTTTACCGCTGACGAGCAGGATCTCACGGCGGCTCAGCAGGCCAAAATGGCGCGTCTGTGCGATCAGCTGGCGCTAGGCCCGGCTGACCATCTGCTGGAAATCGGCACCGGCTGGGGCGCGATGGCGGAATTCGCCGCCCGTCGCTACGGCTGTCGGGTGACCACCACCACGCTGTCGCAGGAGCAATACAGCTGGGCGACCGAGCGGATCGCCCGCGCCGGGCTGCAGGATCGGGTCGAGGTGCTGCTCTGCGACTATCGCGATCTCACCGGGCAGTACGACAAGCTGGTCTCTATAGAGATGATCGAAGCCGTGGGGAAACGCTATCTGCCCACGTTCTTCCGCACCTGCCAGGCGCGGCTGCGTCCCGGTGGGCGGATGGCGATTCAGGCCATTACCATTCAGGACCAGCGCTATCGCGACTACAGCAAAAGCGTCGATTTCATCCAGCGCTACATTTTTCCCGGCGGCTTCCTGCCGAGCATTACGGCGATGAACGAGCTGATGACGCGCCACACCGATTTCGTGGTGCGCAACCTCTTCGACATGGGGCCAGACTATGCCCGCACGCTGGCACACTGGCGACAGCGCTTTGTCCACGCCTGGCAGGAGATTGAAAAGCTTGGCTTCGATGACCGGTTCCGCCGGATGTGGCTGTACTACTTTGGCTACTGCGAAGCCGGGTTCAACGCTCGCACCATCAGCGTGGTGCAGCTGACCGCCGAGCGCGTATGAGACGTTACCTTCAGGTCTTCCTGCTTGCCGTCGCGTTCGATCTTTACTGGGCGCTGGTGGTGGTCTTTCGCGAACAGGGCCTGATTATCTGGTTTGCGCTGGCGATTCTGGCGTGCCTGCTTTTGCCGTCAACGTACCGTTTTTACGCTCTCGGGCTTGCGGCGGCGGGCAGCCTGCTTGACGCGGTCTGGGCCTTGACAGGGCTGATTGCCTTCACGGGCGAGTCCGTAATGCCGTTATGGATGGTGGCGCTGTGGCTGATGTTCGCCACGGTCTGGACGCAGCTGACGCGCACCACCACGTTACCCGGCTGGCTGCTGACGCTGCTGGCGGCCGCGGGCGGGCCGGTGGCCTACCTGTTTGGCGAGCGGCTGGGGGGCATCACGTTTCTGGAGCCAACCTTTATCGTCGTCAGCTGGATGGCGCCGGGCTGGCTGGTGCTAATGCTGTTTTTCCACCTGCTAATGGGGAGACAAAAATGAGAGCTGCGGTTCTGCTGTTTTGGCTGGCGCTGGTGGTTCCCGCTGCGCAGTCCGCCGACTGGCTGGCCTGGCGCAAAGTGGGCGACGCCACGCTCACCTGGGGACCGTTCACCGTCTACACTTCCCAGCTGCGCACGCCGGACGGCCGTTACACCCGGGAGAATCAGGATCAGGCGCTGATTATTACCTATGCGCGCGACATCGATCGCAGCGAGCTTGTTGAAGCGACCCGCGACCAGTGGCAGGCGCAGGGGATCCTGGCGCAGGAGCCGCAAAGCGAAGCCTGGCTGCGGATGCTTGAGTCGCTGTGGCCAGATGTCCGGCCGGGCTCGCAGCTGGCGTTTGTTCTCACTGATAAGCAGGGGCAGTTCTGGTACCGGGAACCGTCGACCCAGAAAACCTTTATCCCGCTCGGACCGCGCCAGTCAGAAGCGTTCAGCACCCGCTTTCTGGCCATCTGGCTCAGTCCCCGCACGCAATATCCTGAACTGCGTCAGCAGTTAATCGGAGGCCAAAAATGAAACGTATCCTGATGATGGCGCTGGCATTCACGATGCTGCTGGCGGGCTGTAGCACCGAGGTGGCCGAGTATAAACAGCAGCAGCCACGGCTTGATATCTTCAATTACTTCCAGGGCAAAACCGAAGCGTGGGGCATGGTGCAGGATCGCAGCGGTAAACAGCTCCGCCGCTTTCACGTTGAGATTGCCGGAGATGTTATCGGCGATACGCTTACGCTGAATGAGCACTTTGTCTACGACGATGGCGAGAGGCAGCAGCGGGTCTGGCACATCCGTCGGCTGGGGAACGATCGCTACGAGGGAACCGCGGGAGATATTGAAGGGGTTGCCACCGGGCAGGCCGCGGGTAACGCCTTTAACTGGCATTACAGCATGAACGTAAAGGCCAACGGCAGCACGTGGCTGCTGAAGTTTGACGACTGGATGTACCTGCAGGATGAGACGCATCTGTTTAATAAAACCGAGCTGAAGAAACTGGGCGTCACCGTCGCCACGGTGACGCTGTTCTTTACCAGGAAGACGCAGGCTTAGTCGCGGATGTTGCCGGTTTTGCTGCTGGAATAAATAAAGTACAAGGCAATCCCCAGGCAAACGACCGCGCCCAGACGGCTCAATGAAAACGGAATGGCGGGATTGTTCAGCCAGCCAAAGTTATCAATCAGCATGCTCATGGCGAGCTGGCCGAAGATCACCGCCACCGTGGCGACGGCGGTGCCGATGCGCTGCACGGCAAGTACCATAATGACGATATAGGGCACGCCAAACATCGCGCCGAGGAGCTGCCATTTTGGCACGTCCAGAAGCGTGGCCGCCTGCTTAGGCTCAAAGAAGAAGATGAGCAGGGCGGTCACCAGCGCGCCGACGGAAAAGGTCAGAAACGCGCTTTTAAACACGCCCACGCTGTTGCCGAGCTGGCCGTTAATGGCGGCCTGAATGCTCAGCGTCGCGCCGCCGCAGACGGCCAGAAGAATCATAATCAGTGTCATACGTTACCCCTGCGCGACCAGAACCAGTGCCGCAATGATGAACCCCAGTGCAATAATGCGCTTCGCGTTGATCTTCCTGTGCGGCGTACCCAGCAGACCGTAGTGGTCAATGATCAGGCTTTTAAAGACCTGGCCTGCCAGAATGCCAATCATGGTCATGGCGATGCCGATGGCGGGAGTCGCCACGGTCAGGATGACCACGTATACCGGACCGAGTACCCCGCCGAGCAGTTGCCAGCCTGGCTGGGCGAAAAACGACGGGCTGTTGCGCGGGCTGAAAAACAGCATCAGCAGAAACGTCAGCGCGGCGCCGACGCCAAAAATGCTGAAGGTCGCCCATAAGTCCCCAACTTTTCCTCCCAGCGGCCCCAGCAGTCCCGCCTCGACGGAGAGGCCCATCCCGCCTGCAATCACCAGTAAAATCAAAATAATTTGCATAACACATGCTCTCTTGTTGTTCAGGCGACGAAGAATACGGCGTATCAACAGTGAGAAAAATGCCATAATGCAGGAAACACCTTTGCAGGAAATGCATTAATGATCGATGCCGGAAATATCAGTATTCGCGCGCTGCTGATCTTCATCGCGGTCTATGAATCGCAGAATTTCTCCGTGGTAGCACGGCGGGAAGGGATCTCCGCATCGCAGGTCTCACGTATGATCCACCAGCTTGAGGACGCGATCGGCCAGCAGCTTTTTTATCGCAATACGCGAGCCGTCATCCCGACCGAAAGCGGTCATCTTTTTATCCGCTACGCCCGGAGAATGGCGGGAAGTCTTGAGGAGGCGCGCCGGGAGCTGGAAGCGCGATCCATCGAGCCAACCGGCCTGATTCGCATTAACTGCCCGGTTTTTTTTGGGCAGCGTCACGTTGCCCCTGGCCTGGCGGGGCTTTCAGCGCGTTACCCCAGGCTCAGCCTTGATTTGACGCTCACCGATGATTTTATCGATCCCCACCGGGATGCCGCCGACGTGCTGTTCCGCATCGGTACGCTGACGGACTCCTCGTTCCACGCGCGGGTGCTCGGGCGGCAGTTTTATCATCTGGCGGCATCGCCGTCCTATCTGCAACAGCACGGCGCACCTGACAGGCCGGAGGATCTGACGCATCATCGCTGCCTTGTTTATCGCGGATCGTCCGGGCCTAACCGCTGGCTAATTCGCCGTAAAAATGAGGCGTGGGTTCACTATCCTGTGGCTCCGCTGATGACGTCCAACAATGCTGAAACGCTGCTGGTTGCTGCCCTGGGCGGAATGGGGATCGTACTGTTTCCCGACTGGCTGGTGAGTGAAAGGCTAAAAAGCGGCGAGCTTGTGTCGCTCTTGCCGGAGCATGAATGTGGGATCAACACGGAGCCGCAGACCATCGCGGCGATCTACCCGAACGCCCGTCATCCGCCCCTTAACGTCAGGGCGGTGATTGATTATTACGTGGAGTTATTCGGCACGCCCCTCTACTGGCAGGCGTGAGCGTTAGCGGGTGAGCTCTTTGCGGATAATCTCTGCCCCGGCGCTCAGCGCCTTCAGCTTGCCGTTCGCAACCTGACGAGAAAGCGGCGCCATGCCGCAGTTGGTTGACGGGTAAAGTTTGTCCGCATCCACAAACTGCAGCGCTTTTCGCAGCGTATCGGCCACTTCCTCCGGGGTTTCTACCGTGTTGGTCGCCACATCAATCGCGCCGACCATCACTTTTTTACCGCGGATCAGCTCCAGCAGATCCATCGGCACGCGGGAGTTGTGGCACTCCAGGGAGATGATGTCGATATTAGAGGTTTGCAGCTTAGGGAAGGCCTCTTCATACTGGCGCCATTCTGAACCGAGCGTTTTTTTCCAGTCGGTATTGGCCTTGATGCCGTAGCCGTAGCAGATGTGTACGGCGGTTTCGCACTTCAGCCCTTCAATGGCGCGTTCCAGCGCGGCGATGCCCCAGTCGTTAACCTCGTCAAAAAAGACGTTAAACGCCGGTTCGTCAAACTGGATAATATCGACGCCTGCGGCCTCTAGCTCACGTGCTTCCTGATTGAGAATTTTGGCGAACTCCCAGGCCAGCTTTTCGCGGCTTTTATAGTGCGCGTCATACAGGGTGTCGATCATGGTCATCGGCCCCGGCAGAGCCCACTTGATCGGCTTGTCCGTGAGCTGACGCAGGTATTTTGCATCGTCGACGAAGACCGGTTTCTGGCGCGCGACGGCGGAGACCACGGTCGGTACGCTGGCGTCATAGCGGTTACGAATGCGCACCGTCTGACGGTTCTCAAAATCCACGCCGCTCAGGTGTTCAATAAAGGTGGTCACGAAGTGCTGGCGGGTCTGCTCGCCGTCGCTGACGATATCGATTCCCGCGCGGATCTGCTCGTCCAGGGACAGGCGCAGGGCATCCTGTTTACCCGCCAGCAGTTCCTGATCCTCTAATTTCCACGGGGACCACAGCGTTTCAGGTTGCGCAAGCCAGGTCGGCTTAGGCAGGCTGCCAGCCGTTGAAGTCGGGAGCAATGTTTTCATAATAAAAGACCTTTTTTGATGTATTAAAGCGTGTAGTTATCAGACCACTGCTCAAGAATGTGTTGGTAAGGCTTAATGAAGTACGCTTCGGTAAATCGACCCTGTTCAATTGCCAGCCGGCTTCGCTCTTCCCGGTCATACACAATTTTTGTTAAGGAGTGATCCTGCTGGTTTAAATCCGGGCGGTAGTACAGTCCCGCCGCCGAGTTGGCGTTGTAAATTTCCGGGCGATAGATTTTCTGGAACGTCTCCATCGTGCTGATGGTGGCAATCAGCTCCAGATCGCTATAATCGGTCAGCAAATCTCCGGTAAAGAAGAACGCGAACGGCGCCACGCTGTTTTCCGGCATGAAATAGCGCACCTTCAGGCCCATCTTCGCGAAGTACAGCTCCGTTAGCGACTCGCCATCAGGCTGATACTCAATGCCCAGCACAGGGTGCTGATTGCCGGTGCGGCGATAGGTATCCTTGCTGGAGACGCTCAGGCAGATCACCGGGCCTTTATTGAAGTTCTCTCTGTATTCCGCTGAATTGACAAAATGGCGGAAAATATTGCCGTGCAGTTCGCCAAACTTTTCCGGAACGCTGAACTGCGGCTGGTTCTTGTTGTGTTCCAGCAGCAGCACGCTGAAGTCATAGTCCCGCACGTAAGACGAGAAGTTATTCCCGACAATGCCGGGGATGCGCTGGTTATTTTTTTTGTCGACGATGTACGTCTGCAATACCTCAATGGCCGGGAAGGGTTTTTCCGCGCCAATGGTTAAATCGACAGAGATGATCTCAAGCTCAACCGCGTAGCGATCGGCGTTGGGGTTATCCCAGCTTGCTAAGGCGTTGAAGCGGTTGTTGATCATCACCAGCGTGTTGCGCAGATTTTCCTGACGTTTCTCGCCGCGCGCCAGGTTGGCAAAGTTGGTGGTGGTACGCGTATTTTCTGACGGATTGTAATTCTCATCGAAGCAACTGCGCTTTAGGGTATATGTGAAAGTATTGCTCATTGTGGTTATGCATCCTAAGTTCATGTTGCTAAGAAGTTATCAATGCATAATTTATGCCTGAGCCCGCGGCGCAGGGGAAGTGACTTAATTTCAATGCAACATGAGGCATTTTCATGTTTAGATACGAAAAGAAGAGTAGCGCGGGTGGTGACTGTTTAAACAGTTTTACGCATTGCTGTAAAGGCTAATACGGAAATAATGGTGTTTTACACCGTAATTTTGCATCTGAAAGAAAGTAATCTATTAACTCCGCAGCTACGATTAATTGATGTTGCTTATTTAATTTTGCGGAAATATTTTTGGTGTGAATTCTACATGTGTTGTCTGTAGTGTTGAGTTATTGGTGGTTTTATTTATTTTGCGATCTTAAACATGATTTCTTGCTGTCTAATGATTATTTAAGCGTGTAGCATTTAACTGACGAGTAAAATTCTGAGGATAATATTGTGTACTATCCAAACTCCATCAGTTGGCCAGCGATTCGCGAAGGGGGGCTTCGACGCCTTAGGCTTGGGGAAATAAATTTAGCGAGTTCGCTCTTTGGGTATAGCATTTACTATCATAAAGTATGGATTCACCTTGAAAGTTATCTGCCTTTTAATCTTCAAAACCCTGGTCAGGCAATGAGTCCTGATGGTGAAATGTGGTTCAGGTCTGAAAAATATGAACATGACTTTTCTATGCCTGTTAGCCAGGCAGTTACTGATGCCCAACATCTTTTTATGCATGAAATGATGCATGTCTGGCAGCATCAACGTGGTATGTGGGTGCGTATGCGTGGTGCTTTCTCCTGGGCTGCTGATTATACGTACAGTCTTGATAAGACGAACTTACTGGAATACGGACTAGAGCAACAAGCTTCGATTGTCAGTGATTACTGGTTATTAAAAAACTATGGTTTTTGGGGTAATAGTCATCTTTTTGATTATAAAAACTATGATCCTGTTGAACCAGTAACGATATTGATTAAAAAGTATGAACGTATTTTAGAGGGGTTTCCCGGTTGAGATATATATCACTGTTGCTATCTGTCATTTTTCTGACGGGGTGTCCGGGCAAAGGGAAAGAAGGTGCTGCGTCTGGGGAAAGACAATCTATCTACGTTTATGATGGCCTGGTATGCTTTACAGTCGATAAAAAAGATATCCTTAGTCGTTATGTACTGGCATCAAACGGCAAAGATTATTCTGAGTTATTAAAGGGGGACTTTTTAGCATTATCATATCCGAACACATGTTTTAACGTGAACTTAACTAAAGGTACTGTCTATGGGGTACATTATACGTTAAATAAAAAGAATTTTTATTATACTTTTATAATCGATAACCAAGGCAATATACTCGACTTAGGGAGAAAGTAACATGTCATTACCCGCATACCTGTTTCTTTATGATGAAAACGGAATGCAGTTAAAAGGAGAATGTCTCGCGTTGGGTCGAGAGGGCGCGGTTGAAGTCATGAGCAGCAGCTACGGCATTAGCCAGCCAGTCGACCCTCATACCGGTAGAATGGGGGGTACCAGACAACACGAACCTTTTATCATACACAAACAGCTGGATAAAATTTCACCACTGTTCGCAGTGTATGTTTGTGACGGGAGACGTCTGCAAAAAGCGGTCATTCGCTACTATGAGACAAACGATGCAGGGATTGAACGTGAAGTTTATCGGATAACCATGGAGAGTGTTGTCATCATGTCAGTGAATGCCAATCACACATATATACCTGGTTCAAATCATCATAACATGGTCGAGACCGTCAAGTTACGCTTCAACAGTATTGAATGGCACTATCTGGAAGGTATGATTAAGTATGGTGATGCATGGTCAAAACCAGCCTCACAAAAACCGTAATTTCACGGTTTTACTGCCAATCTTCATCAATCAGCATCCTGGGTGCGATATAGGGCGCCCAGCCAGGATGTGTTACGCTTCATCTGCTAATGTCGCACTCTTTCCCCAATTCCCGCTATAATCCCCAAAATTTCCAACCGGTTTAGAAACGATCATGACAAAACTCACCTTACAAGAGCAGATGCTGAAAGCGGGCCTCGTCAGCAGCAAGAAAGCGGCGAAAGTGCAGCGTACGGCAAAGAAATCACGCGTGCAGGCGCGTGAGGCTCGGGAAGCGGTAGAAGAGAACAAGAAGGCGCAGATCGAGCGTGACAGGCTGCTGAGCGAGCAGCAGAAGCAGGCCGTGCTGGCGAAAGAGTTTAAGGCGCAGGTGAAGCAGCTGATTGAGATGAACCGCATCACCGTGGCGAGAGGCAACATCACCTTTAACTTCACCGACGGCAATCTGATCAAAAAAATCGACGTTGATAAGCAAACTCAGGCCCAGCTGATCAATGGCCGTCTGGCGATTGCGCGCCTGGTGCTGAATGCCAACGGCGACTGCGAATACGCGATCATTCCGGCGGTGGTGGCGGATAAAATTGCCCAGCGCGATGCCGACAGCATCGTGTTAAACAGCGCGCTCAGCCAGGAAGAGCAGGACGAAGACGATCCGTACGCGGACTTCAAAATCCCTGACGACTTGATGTGGTAAACCGCGTTCAGAACGGAGCGGCGTGATGGGCATTCATCGGCTCGCCGCTTACGGGATGAATAAAATTGAGTTTGCTGGCATGCAGCATCAGCCGGGACGCTCCCTCAGCTCCCGGCGCGTCAAGACCGCCATACAGATCGCAGCCCAGAATCGGGTGTCCCAGATGCTGACAGTGAATGCGCAGCTGATGGGTTCGCCCGGTCTCCGGCGTCAGTTCCACCCGCGTTAACGGCAGCCCCGTCTCCTGATAAAACCGCTCCACCACCCGATAGCGAGAGCGGGCGGGTTTACCGTTGATGGCGCAGATCGACATCAGCGGGAACAGCGCCGGGTCTTTGGCAATGGGCGCGTCTATGACTCCCTCATCGTTTTCCAGATGCCCGCAAAGCAGGGCGCTGTAACCTTTCTCCACGCTGCGCTGGCTGAACTGCTGACAAAGCACCGCGTTGATGGCTTTATTGCGCGCCACCACCATCAGCCCGGATGTGCCGAAATCGAGACGGTGCACCAGCGTGCAGCCCGGGAAGGTCTGGACCAGACGATAGTGGACGGAATCAAGGTTTTGCGGATTTTTGCCCGAAAGGCTAAGCAGGCCGGAAGGCTTATCGATCAGCAGCAGATGTTCATCCTGCCAGAGGATCGCAATGTCGTCGTGACACGGTGGGGCAATAAAAGAATCAATAATCGCAGACATCAGGCCGCCCGGCTGGAGAGTGGGAGCGGATGATAGCGAAATGCGGGGAAAAGAAAAACCCTCCCACCGGGCGGTGAGAGGGGGAAATCTTACGCTGCAACCAGGCTGTCGATCGCGGCTTTCGCGTCGGTCTGCGCTTTGGTCGCCACTTCAGGACCGTAAGCGATGCCTTCCGCGAAGACGAAGTTCACGTCAGTGATGCCGATGAAGCCGAGGAACAGGCTCAGGTACGGCGCAACCAGGTCGGTTGGGGTATCTTTGTGGATACCGCCACGGCTGGTCAGCACGATCGCACGCTTGCCTTTAACCAGACCTTCCGGGCCGTTCTCGGTGTAGCGGAAGGTTACGCCCGCACGCGCCACCAGGTCGAAGTAGTTCTTCAGCTGGGTTGGGATGTTGAAGTTGTACATTGGGGCGTTGATGACGATAACGTCGTGCGCCTGCAGCTCAGCAATCAGTTCGTCGGACAGGGCCAGGGCTTCCTGCTGACGCGGGCTCAGCGGCGCATCGCTCGGACGCAGCGCGCCAACCAGTTCACCGTCCAGCACAGGAATTGGGTTCGCCGCCAGGTCACGCACGGTGATTTCGTCAGCGGAATGCTGTTCACGCCACTGCTCAACGAAATAATCGGACAGCTGACCAGACTGAGAGTACCCTGCCAGAATACTGGATTTCAAAACTAATACTTTGCTCATGGGTGATTCCTGTTTTGCATTTGATTGAAGGGGGTTGCCCCGTTGCTTGTTGACACTCTATTCACAATCCTGCCACAGAGATAGCGCAATATATCGAAGCCTATGTTCGAATTTTTTGAATAAGGCGCGTAAAGCGTCAATGTGGTACTCTATAGCAATCATTAAAAAGAGATTTTACCCGGCAGAGCACTGCCCATTAACGCTATGACAGAACAACAAAAATTAACCTTCCCGATGCTCCTGCAACAGCTTGATGCCCTGACGCTGCGCGACAAACAGCGCTTTGCCCGCCGTCTGCACGGCGTGAAGAAGGTTAAAAATCCTGATGCACAGCAGGCCATTTACCAGGAGATGGCGAAAGAGATTGAACAGGCGGCAGGTAAGGTTGTGCTGCGCGAAGCCGCGCGTCCAGCGATTACCTACCCGGAAAACCTGCCCGTTAGCCAGAAAAAGCAGGACATCCTTGAGGCCGTCCGCGACCACCAGGTGGTGATCGTCGCGGGGGAAACCGGTTCGGGCAAAACCACCCAGCTGCCGAAAATCTGCATGGAGCTGGGGCGCGGGGTGAAAGGCCTGATTGGCCACACCCAGCCGCGTCGTCTGGCAGCGCGCACCGTGGCGAACCGTATTGCCGAAGAGCTGCAAACGGAGCCGGGCGGCTGCATCGGTTACAAGGTGCGATTCAGCGACCACGTCAGCGATAACACCATGGTCAAGCTGATGACGGACGGTATCCTGCTGGCGGAAATCCAGCAGGACAGGCTGCTGATGCAGTATGACACCATCATCATCGACGAAGCGCACGAGCGCAGCCTGAACATCGACTTCCTGCTCGGCTACCTGAAAGAGCTGCTGCCGCGTCGTCCGGATCTGAAAGTCATCATCACCTCCGCGACCATCGATCCGGAGCGCTTCTCAAAGCATTTCAACAATGCGCCGATTATCGAAGTGTCAGGACGCACGTACCCGGTAGAAGTGCGCTATCGCCCGATTGTTGAAGAGGCGGACGATACCGAGCGCGACCAGCTGCAGGCCATTTTCGATGCCGTTGACGAGCTGGGCAACGAAAGCGCGGGCGACATCCTGATCTTCATGAGCGGCGAACGCGAAATCCGCGATACCGCCGACGCGCTCAGCAAGCGCGACCTGCGCCACACGGAGATCCTGCCGCTGTACGCCCGTCTGTCGAACAGCGAGCAAAACCGCGTCTTCCAGCCGCACGGCGGGCGGCGCATCGTGCTGGCGACCAACGTGGCGGAAACCTCGCTGACCGTGCCGGGGATCAAATACGTGATCGACCCGGGCACGGCGCGCATCAGCCGCTACAGCTACCGCACCAAGGTGCAGCGGCTGCCGATTGAGCCGGTCTCCCAGGCGTCGGCTAACCAGCGTAAAGGCCGCTGCGGCCGCGTGTCGGAGGGGATCTGTATTCGTCTCTATTCCGAAGACGACTTCCTCTCGCGCCCCGAGTTTACCGACCCGGAGATTCTGCGCACCAACCTGGCGTCCGTTATCCTGCAGATGACCGCGCTGGGGCTGGGCGACATCGCCGCGTTCCCGTTCGTCGAGGCGCCGGATAAGCGCAACATTCAGGACGGCGTCCGTCTGCTGGAAGAGCTCGGGGCGATTACCACCGACGAGCAGGCGACGGTCTACAAGCTGACGCCGCTGGGCCGCCAGCTCAGCCAGCTGCCGGTCGATCCGCGTCTGGCGCGCATGGTGCTGGAAGCGCAAAAGCACGGCTGCGTGCGCGAGGCGATGATCATTACCTCGGCGCTCTCCATTCAGGATCCGCGCGAGCGTCCGATGGACAAACAGCAGGCGTCAGATGAAAAACACCGTCGCTTCCACGACAAAGAGTCCGATTTCCTCGCCTTCGTGAACCTGTGGAACTACCTCGGCGAGCAGCAGAAGGCGCTCTCCTCGAACCAGTTCCGCCGCCAGTGCCGCGTGGATTTCCTCAACTACCTGCGCGTGCGCGAGTGGCAGGATATCTACACCCAGCTGCGCCAGGTGGTGAAAGAGCTGGGTATTCCGGTAAACAGTGAACCGGCGGAGTACCGCGAAGTGCATATCGCGCTGCTGACCGGCCTGCTGTCCCACATTGGGATGAAGGACGCCGAAAAGCAGGAGTATACCGGCGCGCGCAATGCCCGTTTCTCCATCTTCCCGGGTTCCGGTTTGTTCAAGAAGCCGCCGAAATGGACCATGGTCGCCGAACTGGTAGAAACCAGCCGCCTGTGGGGGCGCATTGCGGCACGAATCGATCCGGAATGGGTGGAGCCGGTGGCGCAGCACCTGCTGAAACGGTCGTACAGTGAACCGCACTGGGAGCGCGCGCAGGGCGCGGTGATGGCGACCGAGAAGGTGACCGTTTACGGCCTGCCGGTGGTGGCCTCGCGTAAGGTCAACTACAGCCAGATCGATCCGGCGCTCAGCCGCGAGCTGTTTATCCGCCACGCGCTGGTGGAGGGCGACTGGCAGACGCGTCACGCCTTCTTCCGTGAAAACCTCAAGCTGCGCGCCGAGGTGGAAGAGCTGGAGCATAAGTCCCGCCGCCGCGACATTCTGGTGGACGATGAAGCGCTGTTCGAGTTTTACGACCAGCGCATCAGCCACGACGTGATTTCCGCCCGCCATTTCGACAGCTGGTGGAAGAAGGCCAGCAAAGAGACGCCGGACCTGCTCAACTTTGAAAAGAGCATGCTGATTAAAGAGGGGGCGGAGTCGGTCAGCAAGCTCGACTACCCGAACTTCTGGCATCAGGGCAACCTCAAGCTGCGTCTGACCTATCAGTTTGAACCGGGCGCAGACGCGGACGGCGTGACCGTCCACATTCCGCTGCCGCTGTTAAACCAGGTCGAAGAGAGCGGGTTCGAGTGGCAAATCCCCGGACTGCGCCGCGAGCTGGTGATTGCGCTGATTAAATCGCTGCCGAAGCCGGTGCGCCGTAACTTTGTGCCCGCGCCGAACTATGCGGAAGCGTTTTTGGGCCGCGTCACGCCGCTGGAGCTGCCGCTGCTGGACGCGCTGGAGCGCGAGTTCCGCCGCATGACCGGCACCACCATTGACCGCGAGGACTGGAACTGGGATCAGGTGCCCGATCACCTTAAAATCAGCTTCCGCGTGGTGGACGATAAAAACAAAAAGCTGCTGGAAGGGCGCTCCCTGAGCGAGCTGAAAGAGGCGCTGAAGGGGAAGGTTCAGGAAACGCTTTCGGCAGTAGCGGATGACGGTATCGAACAGAGCGGGCTGCACATCTGGAGCTTTGGTCAGCTTCCGGAAAGCTACGAGCAGAAGCGCGGCAACTATAAGGTGAAAGCCTGGCCCGCGCTGGTGGACGAGCGCGACAGCGTGGCGATTAAGCTGTTTGATAACCCGCAGGAACAGCAGCAGATGATGTGGCGCGGGCTGCGTCGCCTGCTGCTGCTCAACATCCCGTCGCCGATCAAGTATCTGCACGAGAAGCTGCCGAACAAGGCCAAGCTGGGGCTGTACTTTAACCCGTACGGCAAGGTGCTGGATCTGATTGACGACTGCATCTCCTGCGGCGTGGACAAGCTGATCCACGAGGCGGGCGGCCCGGTGTGGACGGAAGAGGGCTTTGCCCAGCTTCATGAGAAGGTGCGCGCGGAGCTGAACGACACCGTGGTGGAGATTGCCAAACAGGTCGAGCAGATCCTGACCGCCGTGTTCAACATCAACAAGCGCCTGAAGGGGCGCGTGGATATGACCATGGCGCTGGGGCTGTCGGACGTGAAGGCGCAGATGGCGGGGCTGGTCTATCGCGGCTTCGTCACCGGCAACGGCTTTAAGCGCCTCGGCGATACGCTGCGCTATCTGCAGGCGATCGAAAAACGCCTGGAGAAAATGGCGGTCGATCCGCACCGCGACCGCGCGCAGATGCTGAAAGTGGAAAGCGTGCAGCAGGCGTGGCAGCAGTGGCTCAACAAGCTGCCGCCTGCCCGCCGCGACGATGAAGACGTTCAGGCGATCCGCTGGATGATCGAGGAGCTGCGCGTCAGCTTCTTTGCCCAGCAGCTCGGTACGCCGTATCCGATTTCGGATAAGCGTATCCTGCAGGCGATGGAGCAGATTTCCGGCTAAGAGCCTTGCCCGGTGGCGCTGCGCTTACCGGGCCTACGGGGCGAAATGTAGGCCGGGTAAGGCGAAGCCGCCACCCGGCTTTTTTCACCCGTTCACCATCGCCAGCGTAAATCCATCCCACCCCTTAACCCCCACCGTTTGCAGCGCGGTGGCGGTTAAGCGCGGGTTATCTCCAGTCATCTCGATAAAACGCCGCACGCCCTGCACGCGCGCGTCGTCGCTTTGCCCGTTAACCACTTCACCCTCGCGCACCACATTATCGCCGATAATCACCGTGCCGGGGCGGGAATAGTGCAGCGCCCACTCCAGATAGCCGGGATTGTTGGGCTTATCGGCATCGATAAAGATCAGGTCGAACGGCGGAACGTCACCGAAATTTTCGAGCGAGCTCAGCGCCGGGCCTTCAATCAATTCAATACGTTCGCTGAGTCCTGCGAGATGAATATTCTGACGCGCAACGTCTGCATGCCTCGCGTCAGCCTCGAGCGTAACCAGCTTGCCGTCCGGCGGCAGGGCACGCGCCATCCAGATTGAACTGTAGGCGCCCAGCGTGCCGATCTCGAGAATGCGTCTTGCCTGCGCCATGCGCACGAACAGCGCCAGCAGCTGCCCCTGATTGGCCGCGACGTCGTGTTCAGGCAGCCCGGCGCGCTTGTTGTTTTCCAGGACCTGTTCCAGAACGTCATCATCAGGAATAAGCGAAGAGATCATGTAATTATCTACAGCAGACCACGGTTGTTGCATAGATTGATTCCTTGTGGGAATTGCCGGGTGGCGGCTGCGCCTTACCCGGCCTACGGGGCAAATGTAGGCCCGGCACGCGTAGCGCCACCGGGCAGGTCTTCAGGCACTGGTCCAGCCGCCGCCCAGCGCTTTATACAAATCAATCTGCGCCAGCAGCAGGTTATTTTTCACCTGCACGACGCTGGTCTGGACCGAGAACAGGGTGCGCTGCGCGTCCAGCACGTCCAGATAGGAAGAATAGCCGTTGCGATAGCGATTCTGCGCAATGCGCAGCGTCTCCTGGGCCACATCCTGCTGGGCAAGCAGCTCGGTCAGCTGTTCCTGATAGCGCGAAATAGCGTCAAGGCTGTTGTTCACTTCGGCAAACGCGTTACGCACGGTTTTTTCATAGGCGTACAGCGCCTGGTTACGCTGGGACTGGGAAATATCTACCTGCGCATTGAGCGCCTGGCGGTTCAGCAGCGGGGCGAGAATACTGCCCCCGACGCTCCAGAGCTGAAGCGGGTTGTCCAGCAGGCCGGACAGGGTGCGATCCTGAATCGATCCGGTCGCGGTCAGGTTGATCGACGGCAGCAGGCTGGCGCGCGACGCGGCAAGCGTGGCATCCGCCGCCACCAGCTGTCGTTCGGCCTGAACAATATCCGGCCGACGGTTCAGGAGCGTAGAGGGCAGCTGCGACGGCAGCGCCAGCGGCGTCAGGGCCGCAAAGCTTTCGCTTCGCGCTACCGCGCCGGGGTTGCTGCCCAGCAGCAGGCTCAGCGCATTCTCCTGCTGTGCAATCTGGTGCTGCAGCACCGGCACCTGCGCCCGCGTTGAGCGCAGTTCGGAATCCGACTGCATCAGCTCCAGGCGCGAGGTGTAGCCCGTTTCAAACTGACGCTTCGCGAGGTTAAACGCTTCTTCGCGCGATTTCAGCGTGGATTCGGTCACGCGCAGCTGTTCGTCAAGCGAGAGCAGGGTGACATAGCCGGACGCAACGGAAGACGCGACGGTCAAATCTGCGGCGGCGGCGGCGGCTTTTTGCGCCGCCAGCGAGGCTTCGGCGGCATTGGCCGTGCTGCGGTTGACGCCCCAGATATCCACGTCATAGCTCGCCGTCAGGCTTCCTCTGTACAGCGTGCCGTAGACCGGCAGCCCGGTCGCGGCGGATTGCGAACGCGCGCGCGTCCCCGTGACGCCCGCGTCGAGCGAGGGAAACAGGCTGCCGTCGGCCGCAAACACCCGCGCCTGATACTCGTTAATGCGTTCCCGGGCGATCAGCACGTCGCTGTTATGCCGTAGCGCCTGGTCCACATAGCGGTTGAGATGATTGTCGTGGAAGTTGCGCCACCAGAGCTGTTGCGTCGGGCTCGCTGGGCCAGCCTCAGCACGCCACTGGGTGGGGATGTGCAGCGTTGGCTGCGCCGGTTTGACATCGACGGACTGGCATCCGGCAAGCATCGCCGCCGCCACCAGCGCGGCTATCGGACGAAGGATCATTACTTCGCCTCCCGCGTATCAATGGTCACCTGCACCGACATGCCCGGACGCAGCAGCGCCGAATCTTCTGGCTTGCCGAGCACCTCGATGCGCACCGGAATACGCTGGGCGATTTTGACAAAGTTGCCGGTGGCGTTGTCCGGCGTGATGGCGCTGAACTCCACGCCGGTTGCGGGAGAGATGCTCTCCACGCGGCCCTGATAGGCCCTGTCGTTCAGGGCATCGACGGTGAATTTGACCGGCTGACCGACGCGCAGCTCCGCGAGCTGGGTCTCTTTAATATTGGCGATGACCCAGTGCTGAGGGGGCACAAGGGTGGTGAGATGGGTTCCGGCGGTCACATAGGCCCCGAGGCGTACGGCGATCTGGCCGAGCTGACCGTCACGCGGCGCCACAATGCGGGTGTTTTGCAGGTCAATCTGCGCCAGCTCCAGCGCCGCCTTGGCGTTTTCAACGTCCGCCTCCAGCGCGCCGCGATTGACGATTACCGTCTGCAGATCCTGACGCGACATCTCAAGCGCGGCTTTCGCCTGGTCGATATCGGCGCTGCCCTGGGCGGCGCTGGCCAGCGCCGCGTCGCGCTCGCGAATGGAGAGCGAGCCGTCTGACGTCAGCTCTTTCACCCGCTTTAAATCCGCCTGGGTTTTCAGGCTCTGGGCGCGGGCGTTTTTCAGCGCGGCGTCATTTTTGGCGATCGTCGCTTCGGCGCTTTTGCGCTGCTGCAGGTTGTTATTGAGCGCGGCAACCTTCATCGCCAGCTGCGCCTCGGCCTGATGTACGCGCTGACGATAGATACGGTCATCAATCTGCAGCAGCAGGTCGCCTTTTTTGACCTGCACAAAGTCCTGAACATGCACCTCGGTGATATAGCCGTTTACCTGCGGGCTGATAAACGTCGTCTGACCGCGCACGTAGGCGTTGTCGGTAAACTGCGCGTGGCGGGTGAACGGCGGCAGCTGCCACGCATAAAGGATCACCAGCACGCCGACAAGACCGATAGCCGCGGCGGTGAAAACGGAAACAATGCGCACATTTTTGCGGGTGTTGGCCTGCTCTTTGGCGGCATCCTGCTGACTCATAAACTCTCCAGAACTCTTTCAATTATTTGTTGCCGGTGGCGTTCTTCAGCGCCAGACGGGCAGTGATGCGCAGGCGCAGCAAGCGCCATAAAATCCAGACCAGCGTGGCGGCAGCGATGCTCGCCGTCAGCAGATAAGTATCGTTGTAGGCCAGAATATTCGCCTCCAGTGCGGTTACCGTTTGCAGCTGCGTTATTGCCTGCGTGCCCAGCAGCGAGCTGTCGCCAATCAGGCTTTTGTACATTTGGGTATAAAGCTGAATGCGCTCGTTGACCAGCGGGTTGAGCGTGGTGAGCTGGTCCGCCAGCAGGCTGGAGTGGTACTTCTCGCGCCAGGTCTGGAAGGTGCCGAGGATCGCGGAGCCCAGCAGGCCGCCGAGGTTCTGGCTCATGCCAAACATCACCGAGAAGCTGACCAGGTTGCGCGGGTCGGCGATCACCCCGCCAATCGCGGCCAGCATGGCGGGCGCCAGGAAGAAGGCGCTGCCAAAGCCCAGCAGGAACTGGCTTACCATCAGCTGGTCCGGGCGGGTCAGGTTATTAGACTGGCTGTCCAGCAGCGAGGCAACAATCATCAGCGCCAGGGAGGTAATAATCGGCCAGGCCAGCTTCGTCGGCTTGATGGTCAGACAGCTGGTGACGATCCCGCAGACGATCCCGGCAAAAATAGACCACGCCAGGTGCGTCATCTGCTCGTTCTGTAACCCCACGTACTGCAGCCAGCCGATGACGCCGGTGTTTTGCTCTGCCAGCACGATACGGATCAGCAGCATGATCAGCCCCAGACGAACGATGCTGCCGCTCGACAGCCAGCGGGTGTTCAGCAGCGGGTTGGCGCGGTTATGCTCAAAGACGATGGCCGCCACGATCAGCACCAGCGAGAGCGCCAGCGACCAGCCGATCCACGGCGCCTCGAACCACCAGTCAAGGCGGCCTAACGAGAGCACGGCGCAGAGCAGGGCCATTCCGGGCGCCATTAAAAAGAAGGTGATAAAGTCTTTTTTCTCAAAGACCTTGCGCCGGTCGCCCGGCGGCAGTTTCAAGGCTATCACGCAGGCCAGGGAGATCAGCGCCAGCCCCAGCTCGAAGAAATAGAGGCCGCGCCACTCGTCCAGCTGCAGCAGCTCGGTCGAGAACAGGCGGGCCAGCGGGATGGCGAGCGACGAGCCGGTGATCCCGATGGTGAGCGCCTTCAGGCGGTGCTTCGCAGGCCAGGCCTGGATCTGATAGTAAATCCCTAATGAGCTGAGCGCGGCGGCCACCATTCCGTGCGCGGCGCGGACCATCAGCGCCGAACTGAGATCGTTCACGAACAGGTGGAAGAAGGTCACCAGCACGTACAGCACCAGAAAACCTTCGGTGAAGGCGCGCAGACCATACTGCTGGCGGAACTTGACCAGCAGCAGGTTGATGGAGATGTTGGTCATGACGTAGACCGCAGGCAGCCAGGCGATTTCGGTCGACCAGGCTCCGAAGGTCCCCTGCAGGTTTTGCAGGTTAGCGGTGACCACCGCGTTTCCCAGCGCCCCCGTCAGGCACACCAGCAGGCCAACCACGCCGTAGGCAATGCGTTTTGGCGTACTGTGCTCGGGCGTGGAGGGCGAACCCAGCAGGGCGGGTTTCTCATGTGGCTGCCACTCGCGAGGAGCATATGGGTCGCGTTCGGGCAGGCGCATAACGTCGTTTACCTTAGAAATGATTGAATAATTAGCGGGCTAGCGATTCTACGTCTGCCGCAAATGATAATTCAAGTGAATATGATTTACGCATGTTAATCAAATGGTGAAGGTAAATTTAAGGAAAAAGAGCGGCCGGACGTTGCCGTTGTGTTGAGAAACTGAAGTCGTTACCCTGAAGAAATACAGAGAAGGAGTTCATCATGGAGCAGACCCATTTCCCCATCCTGCCGGATGCCACGCTGGCGGCCATCAATACTATTGGTGAATGGCTGGCACAGGACGATCTCAGTGGCAGTTGCCAGCATCCGGACATCGATGCGGTCATCCTGGCAGGAAACGCCGCGATCCCGACCATTGACGCGGCGTGCCTTATTGCAGCAGAAAAGCAGGTACCGCTGCTGATTAGCGGCGGCATTGGACATTCGACCGCGTTTTTATATGAAGCAATCCGCACGCACTCGCGTTATCACACCGTACCGGTTACAGGGCGGGCGGAAGCGAGCATTCTTGCCGATATTGCGCGGGCGTTCTGGCAGATCCCGGAGGCGCGTCTGTGGGTTGAGGATCGCTCCACCAATTGTGGTGAAAACGCGCGCTTTAGCTGGAACATGCTGAAACAGCGCCATCGAACGACCGGGCGGATGCTGGTGGTGCAGGATCCGACGATGCAGCGCCGCACGATGGCGACGTTTGCCCGCGTTTGTCGGGATGAATCCGAGTCACCGCAGTGGATAAGCTTCCCGGGGTTTACGCCAATACTGCAAAACGGCAAAAATAGCGTGGAATTCAGCGAGGGAAACGCCGGACTGTGGCCCGTTGAGCGTTACCTTTCGCTGGTGATGGGGGAGCTGCCGCGCCTGTATGATGATGAGAACGGCTATGGCCCGGCCGGGCGGGATTTTATCGCGCACGTCGAATTCCCCGAGGCCATCACCGCCGCATGGAAACAGCTGCAGCAGGATCCGGTCCTGAAGGTGGCGCGAAAACTCAGCTGAGCACGGAACAATCCCCTCGCCCCTTCGGGGAGAGGGTTAGGGTGAGGGGGAAAATCACAGCGCCGCAAACTTATCCAGCGTCCGCACCAGCTGCGTCACAAACCCATATTCGTTGTCATACCACGCTACGGCCTTCACCAGCTGCAGCTCTCCCGCTTCTGACACCTCCGTCTGCGTGGCGTCAAACACCGAACCATAGTGCGAGCCAATCACGTCGGACGACACGATTTCCTCATCGGTGTACCCGAACGATTTATTTCCCTGGGTGGCCTTTTTCAGCGCGGCGTTGATCTCCTCAACGGTGACCTTCTTGCCCAGAATGGCCACCAGCTCGGTTACCGAACCCGTTTTAACCGGCACGCGCTGCGCGTGGCCTTTCAGCTTGCCGCTGAGCGCAGGGATCACCAGACCGATGGCTTTGGCCGCACCGGTAGTGTGCGGAATAATATTCTCTGCCGCCGCCCGTGAGGCGCGAAGGTCTTTCCCGCGCGGGCCATCCACCAGCGCCTGGGTACCGGTATAGGCGTGAATGGTGGTCATGGTGCCTACTTTTATTTCAAACGCATCGTTCAGAGCTTTCGCCAGCGGGGCAAGGCAGTTGGTCGTACAGGATGCGACGGAAATAATGGTATCACTGGCGTCAAGGGTATCGTCATTCACGCTGTAGACGATGGTTTTCATGTCGCCCGCAGGCGCCGAGATCAGCACTTTCTTCGCGCCAGCGTCCAGGTGCGCCCGTGATTTCTCTTCAGAGGTATAAAAGCCGGTGCACTCCACGACGATATCTACGCCCGCCGTTTTCCAGGGAATGTGCTTCGCCTCTTTTTCGGCGTAGACCGCAATGGTTTTACCGTCAACGATCAGCGCATCCTCGGTGAAATCCACGCTCCACGGGAAGCCGCCGTAGTTGGAATCATGCCTGAGCAGGTAGGCCAGCACTTTCGGGGAGGTGAGGTCGTTGATGGCAACGACGGTATTGCTGTCCTGGGTTTCAAGAAGGCGACGAAGTACAAGGCGCCCAATGCGTCCAAAGCCGTTAATGCCAATTTTACTCATGGTGTTCTCCTGTAAACGTGTCGGTGCGACAGTTTGAACTCATCCAGGCTTAGACCATCACGAGCAGGGCGGCAATTGAAGATGCTTCATGCGTGGCGAAGTATTTGAAAAACCATACAGAAAAATTAATGAATTTTTAAGGAAATGGGATTATGTTGGCGCGATGACTGTTATTCATCGGAAAATCACATGCGCACTAAATATACAAGCCTGCAAATCGGCATCCACTGGCTGGTGTTTCTGTTAATCATCGTCGCCTACTGCGCCATGGAGTTCAAAGGTTTCTTCCCGCGCACCGCGCGTCCCTTGATCAATATGATCCACGTCTCCTGCGGCATCAGTATCCTGGTGCTGATGGTGACGCGTCTGCTGGTTCGCCTGAAATTCCGCGCGCCGCCGATTGAGCCGAAGCCAAAAGCGATGGTGACGGGAATGTCCCATCTGGGGCATCTGGTGGTGTATCTGCTGTTTATTGCGCTGCCGCTGATCGGCATTGTGATGATGTATAACCGGGGCAGCGACTGGTTTGCGTTTGGCATGGCGATGCCGCATGCGGCGGAGTCCAATTTTGACCTGGTGGATCAAATGAAAGCGTGGCACGAGACGCTGGCGAACCTGGGCTATTTTGTGATTGGCCTGCACGCCTTTGCGGCGCTGATGCATCACTATTTCTGGAAAGATAATACCCTTCTGCGCATGATGCCGAAAAAGCGTTCGTAGTCTAGAACGCTTGCCGGGTGGCGCTGCGCTTACCCGACCTACATTTACATCGTAGGCCGGGTAAGGCGTAGCCGCCACCCGGCTTGTTTTTAACCCAGCAGAGCTCGCTCTTCGGCCGTTAACGCCAGCGCCTGGGTTGACCCCGTCTCCGCGGACTTCACCGCCGCTTCCAGCACGGCCATCACCGCTAACGCCTCGACAGGGTGGACAGGATTGCTGATTTTCCCGCGTAACGCATCCCGCACGCTGATGTAATACTGGCGCTGATCGCCTTTCGGCGTCGGGATCGTCTGCACTGCGCCGTCTGCGCCAAAGAACACCATGCTGTCGCTGTCTTCGCCCCAGGCTTCACTGCCGGGAATCACCCCTGAAAGCAGCTGCGCTTCCTGCTGGTCGATTCTGGCTTTCACCACGCTGCCTTTATCCCCATGCACGGCAAAGCGCGCCGTACCGCCAGCCACCAGCATGCTGGCGTGCAGAATAACCTTGTGCTCCGGGTAGTTTAAGACCACGTGCGCCCAGTCGTTGATTTCTGCGCCGTCGCGCAGCGTCGCGATATTTCCCTGAACCGACAGCGGCAGGCCAAAGAGCTGGAGCGTCTGGTCAATCAGGTGAGGCCCCAGGTCAAACCACAGGCCACTCCCGGGGACGTTCTGCTCGCGCCAGCGCACGCGCACTTCCGGGCGGAAGCGGTCAATATGCGACTCCAGGTGTTTAACCTTGCCGAGCGTGCCTTGCTCAATGACCTGCTTAATGCCGAGGAAATCGCTGTCCCAGCGGCGGTTGTGGAAAACGGAAAGCAGAAGCTGCTTTTCTTCCGCCAGCGCAATCAGATCGCGGGCTTCCTGCATGTCGAGGGTAAAAGGCTTATCCACGACCACGTGTTTACCCGCCTTCAGGGCCAGCGTCGCCAGCGGGGCGTGCGTGGCGTTGGGGGAGGCGATTACGACCAGGTCGACATCCGGATGCTGAATGGCCTCCTCCGGCGTCGCCACCACCTGCACGTCCGGCAGATCGCGTTTCACCTTCTCTTCATCACGCGAAGAGACCACCGCCAGCGTCATCCCGTCCACGGACTGGATTAACGGAGCATGGAAGGTTTTACCAACAAATCCATACCCGATCAGCGCAATGTTGATTGTTTGAACGTTACTCATGACCTTCTCCACGTTAATTCGCGCACACCGTAACCTGCAGTGCGCCAGGGTCCCCAAGCTCAGGCCAGGGACGATCTAAAAAGAGCTGTTGAATGTTGGATAACCCGGAAACCAGATAGGGCTCGCAGCGGTTGACTTTCAGGTGGTCGGCAACAATCCAGTGCGCATGGCTTGCGTCAAGCATCGCGCGTTTAACCTCGGCGTCCGCTTCTTTACCGGCGCTCAGGCCGAGTTCGGCATGGATGGCGCAGGCACCAAGAATGGCGATATCTGCCCGATAGCGGGACAGCAGGGACAGCGTGGCGCTGCCGGCAAACAGCCGCTGCTGGTGGTCCCATTTTCCGCCGAGCAGGATCAGCTCGATGTCTTCCCGGTCGCTAAAATGCTGGGCGATATCCAGCGAGGGGGTAATGACGGTGAGCGGCCCCTGAAGAAAGGTGGCGACGGCCATCACCGTGCTTCCGGCATCCAGAAACAGGGTGGAGCCCGGCGGAACCTGCTGCGCGACCCGTTTACCCAGGCGCTGTTTGGTCTCCGGGAGGAGCGTATTGCGGCCCTGACGGTTCATGGCGGAAAGATTGAGCGCGATGGCGCCGCCGTGGTTCTTCTGCGCAAGGCCCTGGTTCTCAAGGTCAGTCAGATCCCGACGAATGGTATCTGCTGAAACCTGCAGCTTTTCGGCCAGTTCGCTGATGCTGGCCTGGCCCTGCTCGCTAAGGAGATCGAGGATAAAGCGTTGCCGAGCGGTTTTGTGCATGAGGGTGTATTCCTGCAAAATGTCGCAATAGCTTGCATAATACAGCATTTTGACGCAGAGAGAAGGGAAACGTCCTGGGAGGCTCGGCAGGGGAGAGATGGTTCACCTGAGTGATTATTAAAATTATATTGATAAGGTATGAGGAACCCGTTCTGAATGTTAACGATGATGTTATTGTTATGTTTTATTTAACGGTTTGGTTTATGTCACCAGGGTATTGCTATTGTATGGATGTAAAAACTATATTATTTGGATAATGCAGAATTTTATCTCTTTAATTAGTTTTTTAAGCGTTTTTAATTTTAAATATCTCCCTTTGGTTACGTAAACTGACAGTTCTTTGAAAATCTTTGTGTCTGAACCTCTCTGAAATTAACGCAAAAATGTGCAGGGAGCCAATTAAGAATTCTCCTTAGATAACAGGCAGTTTATATGTTTCATCTGAAAGGTCATTTTAAGACTTTTGTCCAGAAACCCCATATTTTTTCTTGCTTGTAACACCACATTAACATTGTGGGTGTAGTGGGCTATACCACATTTTGTTATGCTGCCAACCACTTTAAGAAATAAGTAAATTCTTAATTGAAATAAGACGCGGACAGATCTCATCTCCAATGGAAATGGGTATGGGGAGTATTACCTGAAATTCAGCAAGGATGCGAAATAAGATATTTGTCTAATTATCTATACCTCTTTTTGGGTAATTGCTTCAGTGTCACTCAGAGTCAGGGAGATAACATGACGATATTACGAAAAACGACGTTATGCCGATTTACAGCAGTGATGGCATTCATTTCATTAGCCATAAATTCAGCGTACGCCAATAGCCATCAGGTGGGTATTGCCCCGGTGGCAACAACGACCTTAAAAGAAAGTATTCTTTTTGCTATCGATCGCGATCCGTCAATTAGTCAGCAGGCCGCGCAGCTGGGTATTGGCCAGGCGCAAATAGACGAAGCGCGCAGCGGCTGGATGCCGCAAATATCCTTGAACGGGAGCACGGGGCACAGTCAGACCACCGATTCCAGCGGGTCGCTGAAGAATTCAGCCGCCTGGGGACTGAGCCTGACGCAGCTGTTGTACGATTTTGGCAAGACCAATAACAGCATCAGCCAGTCCTCCGCCAGGCGTGATAGCTACCGCTACCAGCTGATGGGCACGCTTTCGGATGTGGCGGAAAAAACGGCGCTGAGCTATGTCGAGGTCAAACGCTATTCCGATCTGCTGCAGGCAGCAAAAGAGAACGTTCAGGCGCTCAAAAACGTCGAGCAGCTGGCAAAGCTGCGCGCAGACGCGGGCGTGAGCTCCACCTCTGATGAGCTCCAGACCCGCACCCGTATTGCCGGCATGCAGGCGACGGTCGCGCAGTATAACGCTGCCTTAAACAGCGCGCGCGCCAGGCTTGCGGTATTAACAGGGATGCAGGCCGAGGCTTATTCGCCCGTGCCCGCGAATCTTGCCGTGGAGCCGGACTCGCTCAACCGCATAGATTATTCCCTGATCCCGGCGGTGATGGCCGCGCAGAACATGGAGCGTTCGGCCCAGTATGGCGTGGAAACGGCGAAGTCTCAGCACTGGCCGACGTTAAGCCTGAAAGGGGGACGCACCCGTTATGAATCGGACAACCGTTCATACTGGGACGACCAGATCCAGCTCAATATTGACGCACCGCTTTATCAGGGCGGCGCGGTCTCCGCACGCGTGCGGCAGGCGGAAGGGGCACGGGCGATGGCCTCCTCGCAGGTCGATCAGGCGCGCTTCGACGTCCTGCAAAAAGCCTCCGTCGCCCAGGCGGACTGGACCGGCGCGCGGGGAAGAATGGAGGCCGGGAAGCAGCAGCTGGAAAATGCGCTGCGCGCCCGCGATGTTTATAAAAATGAATACACCCTGAGCAAGCGGAGCATAAACGATCTGCTCAGCGTTGAGCAGGATGTCTGGCAGGCCACGTCAGCGAAAATAATCGCCGAGTATGATGGCTGGAGTTCGGCAATTAATTATGCCTCCGCGGTTGATAATTTAATGCCGCTTATTGGAATAGAGAAAAACGCTGCCGCAAAATTACCCGATCTGAGTTAACGATAGACGCGCACAGTCGCAAAAAATAAGTCTGACAATAATGGGTGTTTTTTCCCAGGGATAGCTGCATCCGTCTGGTGGTCATATCCACAGGAATACGTACACCTGCAAGGAGAAGAAATGAGTAACGTAAAGGTTGTTGATGTCATCATTCGCAAAACGGCGGAGAAAACGAAATTAACCGGCGAAGGAAATCTGTCGGTCTCTATTTCGTCGCCGAGCGTGATTGAAATCCAGGGTTCTGCTCAGGACGTGGCGCGCTATGTCCGCCAGGGTAAAGACCTCCTTATTTATATGAAAGACGGCAGCGTGATTCGCTGCAATAACTATTTTGTCGAAGATGCAGAAACGCATAATCAGTCTGAGCTGGTGTTCAACGACCGTCAGGAACTGACGCATATTTCTTTTGCCGATACCGGGGAAGCGTCAGGCGCTGCGGTGACCGAATTAACCGCGCAGGCCACGCCGATTAGCAGCATTCAGCCTTTCCTCGAGCAGGAAAGTCTGTTAAGCGATGCGCCGTGGGGCTGGATTGCGGGGGCGGCGTTAGGCGGCGGCGCCATCGGCGCACTGCTGGCAAACGGCGGTCACGGCGAAACGAAAACTAAAGTCATTGATAATACGAAAGAAGTGGAAAGCGCGACGCCGACTTTCTTGCTGTCGGATAAAGCGGGCGACAGGCAGGGCGTGCTGAGCGCAAATGCGATCACGGACGATAACACCCCAACCTTTAGCGGTACCGGTCAGCCGGGCGCGACCATCCAGATTAAAGACAGCAGCGGCAGCACCATTGCCAGCACCATGGTCGGTAAAGACGGCACGTGGACGGTAATCTTACCGACCCAGGCCGACGGCGCGCACACCTGGTCGGTCGTGCAGATCGACGGCAGTAAAACCACCTCTGCGGGCAGTATTAGCGTCACGGTTGATACCGCGGAAGCCACGATCGCGCTGGCGACCACGGCGGGTGACAACGTCATTAACGCCAGCGAGCAATCCGCGGGCTTTACCCTTTCCGGCACCAGCAAAAACCTGGCGCAGGGCACCGAGCTCACCGTGACGCTGAACGGCAAAACCTACGCGGCGGAAGTGGGTGCGGACGGCGCGTGGCGCGTTAACGTACCGGCGGCAGACGCGCAGGCGCTGGGCGACGGTACCTGGACGGTTAACGTCAGCGGTAAGGACGCGGCGGGTAACACCGTCAGCGGAAGCCAGACGATTGGCGTGGACACCACCGCGCCAACGATCTCCGTCGATACCCTTGCGCAGGACAACATCATTAATGCCGCCGAGCACGGCCAGCCGCTGACCCTGACCGGTAAAACGAATGCGGAAGCCGGACAGATCGTGACGGTCACGCTGAACGGTAAAAACTATAACGCTACGGTGGGCAGCGACGGCACATGGTCCGTCACGCTTGCCGCAAACGACGTACAGGCCCTCAGCGAGGGCAACCACACCCTGACGGTCAACGTTAGCGACAAAGCGGGCAACGGTTCGTCCGTGACGGCAGATTTCACGGTGGACACCACGGCGCCTGTCGTGACTGTCCATACCGTGGCGGGCGACGACATCCTCAACAGCAGCGAGCAGGGCCAGGCGCACGTGATTTCCGGCCTGGCGAGCGGTGCCGCCGCGGGCGATGTGGTGACGGTGACCCTTGGCGGTAAGACCTTCACCGGCGTGGTGCTGGCGGACGGCAGCTGGAGCGTCGGCGTTCCGGCGTCCGTACTGGGCGCGCTGGGCGAAGGAAACCACACGATTTCCGTTTCCGTGACCGACGCGGCGGGCAATACCGGCAGCGCCACGCGCGACATTACGCTGAGCGGGCATCCGCCAGAATTTACGATTGACGCCATCAGCCAGGACAACGTGCTGAATGCCCAGGAGGCGATGCAGCCGCTGAGCCTGACCGGCACCAGCAACCTGCCGGACGGCAGCAGCGTCACCGTGACGCTTAACAACGTCAGCTATCAGGCCACCGTCGAAAACGGTCTCTGGGCGGTCCAGGTGCCGGTTTCCGACGTCCTGAATCTGGCGAACACCCTTTACACCGTCACCGTCAGCGGCACCGACAGCGTGGGCAACAGCGGCTCCGCCGGGGCGAATGTGCTGGTGGATACCGTCCTTCCGCAGGTCATCATCAATACCTTTGCGGGCGACAACCTGGTCAATAACGCCGAAGCGGGCGTCGATCAAATCCTTAGCGGTCGCGTCACCGGCGCGGCGGCGGGCGATACCGTGTCCGTTACCGTTGGCGGCAAAAGCTACACCGCCACGGTGGGCAGCGATCTTACCTGGAACGTCACGATCCCGTCGGCGGATCTTAAGGCGTTTGGCGACGGTGACTTAACCCTCACCGCATCGGTCACCAACGGGCACGGCAACACCGGCACCGGCGAGCGTGACATCAACATCAACGCTGAACTGCCGGGCCTGCGCGTGCACACCATTTCCGGCGATGACGTGATCAACGCCATTGAACAGCAGCAGGATCTGAGCGTCACCGGCTCCAGTACCCATCTGGCCCCGGGCACGCAGATTGTCGTCACCATCAACAACGTTGAGTACGTTACCGCGGTTAACGCCAGCGGCAGCTGGCAGATCGGCGTTCCGGCGGCGGACCTGCAGGCCTGGACGGCGGGCGGCATGACCGTTAGCGTCAGCGCGCAGGACGCCTGGGGGAATACCGTTGCGGCTGAACACCCGATTGAACTCGATCTGAACGCCGTGGCGGTCACCATTGATACCGTTTCCAGCGATGACATGCTCAACGCGGTTGAGAAAGGCAGTGATTTGACCCTTTCCGGCCAGACGCAGGGCGTGGAAGCGGGGCAGACCGTGGTGGTGAAATTCGCCGACCAGACCTTCACCACGCAGGTGCAGCAGGACGGCTCCTGGAGCCTGACCGTGCCCGCCAGCGCCATGGAGACCCTGATCGACGGGCGCGCGCAGGTGAGCGTCAGCGTCACTAACGTGAATGGCAACAGCGCCGACGCGTCGCGCGTGGTCACGGTGGATACGCAGCCGCCCGCGATTACGCTCGATAACCTGACCGCCGATAACATCATCAATGCGGCCGAAGCGCAGCAGGATTTACTGTTGAGCGGCAGCAGCAGCGCGGAACCGGGCCAGACGGTTACCGTAACGCTGAACGGCAAAACCTATCAGACCACGGTCCAGACGGACGGCACCTGGCAGCTGAGCGTCCCGGCGGCAGACGTCGGCGCCCTGACGGATGGCATCGTGACCGTGACGGCCACCGTCAGCGACGTGGCGGGCAACACCAGCAGCGCCGATCGCGTGGGACTGGTGGACGCCACCGTACCGCAGGTGACCATTAACGACTTTGTCACCCACAGCAACACCGTAAACCAGCTCGCCCATGCACAGGCACAAATTCTGAGCGGCTCCGTCACCGGCGCCGCTGCGGGCGATCTTGTGACCGTTACCCTCAACGGCACGGATTACACCACCGTGGTAGACGCGGCGGGGAACTGGAGCCTTGGCCTGCCGGCGTCCGTCGTGCAGGGGCTGGCAGACGGGACCTGGACAATCGACGTCTCCGTAACCGACAGATCCGGCAATACCGGAAGCAGTTCGCTGGATGTGGTGGTGAATACCGTGACGCCTGTCATCGGTATCAACACGGTGGCGGCGGATGACGTGATCAATGCGACCGAGAAGGGCGAAGATCTGCTGCTCTCCGGCACCAGCAACCAGCCGGAAGGCACAACCATTACGGTAACCCTGAACGGCATTCAGTACGCGGCCACCGCTGACGCCAGCGGCAGCTGGAGCGTGACCGTACCGGCGGCTGCGGTAAGCGCGCTGGGCGAAGCGAATTACACCGTGACGGCGAACGTCACCGACAGCGTGGGCAACAGCGCCTCAGCCTCACACAGCGTGCTGGTGGACAGCTCCCTGCCGGTGGTGACCATCGACACGCTGGCGGGCGACAATATCGTTAACGCGGCGGAAGTGGCGGCCGGGCAAACCCTGACCGGTAAAGTCGCGAATGCGGCTTCAGGTGACACTGTCACCATTATCCTCGGCGGTCAGACATACACCACAACCGTGCAGGACGATCTGACCTGGAGCCTGCCGTTAAGCGAGAGTCAGCTAACCGCCCTCGGCAACGGCGAACTCACCGTATCGGCCAGCGTCACCAACGCGCACGGCAATACCGGATCTTCTTCTCTCGACTTCACCATCGACGCCGAGCTTCCGGGCCTGCGTATTGACACCGTGGCGGGCGATGACGTGATTAACATCATCGAACACGGTCAAAACCTCATTGTGTCCGGTACCAGCACCGATCTGGCGGCGGGCAGCACCGTGACCGTGACCATCAACGGCAACACCTATTCCGCAACGGTGCTGGCGGACGGCAGCTGGCAGGCGGCCGTCCCGGCAGCGGACGTTTCGCAGTGGGCGGACGGTCCGCTGGATATTAAGGCCAGCGCGCAGGATATCTCCGGCAACCCGGTGACCATCGGCACCGTCATTGACGTCGATCTTGCGCCTGTCGCCGTCAGCATCAACAGCGTAACCGACGACAACGTGCTCAACGCGGCGGAAAAAGGTCAGGATCTGGTGCTGTCCGGCACCACCTCCAACGTTGAAGCGGGCCAGACCGTGACCATCACCTTCGCAGGTAAAACGTATACCACGACGGTGGATGGCAGCGGCGACTGGACCTGGACCGTTCCGGCAGCCGATCTGAGCGGCCTGAAGGACGGCGACGCCCGCGTGCAGGTGAGCGTCAGCAACGTGAACGGCAACGGGGCGTCCTCGGTGCAGGAGTTCAGCGTCGATACCGCCGCGCCGACGGTGACCATTAACACCATCAGCGGTGACAACATGCTGAACGCGGCCGAAGCGGCGCAGGATCTGACCCTGAGCGGTACGTCTACTGCTGAACCCGGCCAGACGGTGACCGTGACCTTCAACGGCAATCAGTACACCGCGCAGGTGCAGGCGGACGGAACCTGGACGCTCGACGTTCCGGCGGCGGATATGGCAGGCATTACCGACGGCAGCGCGGCGGTCACGGCGAGCGTGTCCGACAAGGCAGGTAACCCGGCGAGCGCGGGCTCCTCGGTGCTGGTTGACACCACCGTACCGCAGATTACCTTCAACATCGTTGCGGGCGACGACGTCGTGAACATTGCCGAGCACGGCCAGGCGCTGATCGTCTCCGGTAAGGTGACGGGCGCGCAGGCGGGCGACGTGATTACCGTGACCCTGAACGGCAAAGACTACTCCGCGATGCTGGACGCGTCCGGCAGCTGGAGCGTAGGCGTTCCTGCGGCGGACGTGGGCGCGCTGGCTAATGGTAACCAGACGATCTCCGCGACCCTGACCGATAAGGCCGGTAACAGCACCACCGAGACGCATGAGTTTGACGTCTCCCTGACCGCGCCGGTGATTGCCATCAATACCCTGGCGGTTGACGACGTGATCAACGCCACCGAGAAAGGCCAGGATCTGCTGGTATCCGGTACCAGCAACCAGCCGGACGGTACCACCATTACGGTGACCCTCAACGGCATCAGCTACACGGCCACCACAGACGCGAGCGGGAACTGGAGCGTGACCGTACCGGCGGCGAACGTCTCTGCCCTGGGCGAAGCGAGCTACGCCGTGACGGCAAGCGTGACCGATGCCGCAGGGAACAGCGCGAGCACCGGCCATAACGTACTGGTCGACAGCGCGCTGCCGCAGGTTACCATCAACCCAATCGCCACGGATGACGTCATTAACGCAGCGGAAGTGGCTGCCGGGCAGACCCTGAGCGGCAAAGTGAGCGGCGCGGCGAGCGGTGACACTGTCACTGTTTCTATCGGTGGAAATACCTATACGGCGACGGTGCAGGACGATCTGAGCTGGTCGGTCAAGGTGCCGTCCGCGGTCCTCACCGCCATCGGTAACGGCGATCTGACGGTGTCCGCCAGCGTCACCAACGGCCACGGCAACACCGGCACCGGCGAGCGCGACATCACCATTGATGCCAACCTGCCGGGCCTGCGCGTCGATACCGTCGCGGGCGACGATGTGATTAACAGCATCGAACATACGCAAAACCTGATTATCACCGGCTCCAGCGACGGGCTGGCGAGCGGCTCCGCGCTGACGGTGACCGTCAACGGCAAAACCTACGCGGCCACCGTGCTGGCGGACGGCACCTGGACGGCGGCCATTCCGAAGGCAGACGTCAGCGCGCTGAATGCGGGCACGGTCACCGTGACGGTGGAAGGCCAGAGCACGGCGGGCAATCCGGTTTCCATCAGCCATGACGTGAAGGTGGATCTGGCCGCGGTCGCCATCAGCATTGACGCGATTGCTTCTGACGACGTGATTAACGCGGCGGAAAAAGGCGCGGACCTGGTGCTGTCCGGCTCGACCACCAACGTGGAAGAAAACCAGACCGTTACCATCACCTTCGGCGGCAGGTCGTACACCGCGACGGTGGATGCCAGCGGCAACTGGACGGCGACCGTACCGGCTGCCGATCTTGGCGGCCTGAAGGACGGCGATGCCAGCGTGCAGGTGAGCGTCAGCAACGTGAACGGCAACAGCGCCTCGGCGGGCCGCGAGTACAGCGTGGACGCGACAGCGCCGACGGTATCTATCGAGATCGTCAGCGACAACAACATCATCAACGCGGCCGAGGCGCAGCAGGATCTGCTGATTAATGGCACGACCAACGCCGAAGCGGGCCAGACGGTGACGGTAACGCTGAACGGCAAAGACTACACCACCACCGTAGAGGCAAACGGCAGCTGGAGCGTGACCGTGCCGTCCGCGGATCTGAGCGGGATTACCGACGGCAACTACACCATCAGCGCCGCTGTTGCGGACAAAGCGGGCAACCCGGCCTCCGCGGATCGCGACGTGCTGGTCGATACTACCGTTCCGCAGCTGACCATTCACACCGTGTCCGACGACGACGTGATCAACAGCGTCGAGCATGCGCAGGCGCTGATTGTCACCGGTTCCGTGACCGGTGCGGCGGCGGGCGATGTGGTCACCGTGACGATCAACAATAAATCGTACACCGCCACCCTGGATGCCTCCGGCAGCTGGAGCGTGGGCGTGCCTGCGGCGGACGTAACCGCGCTGGCCGCAGGCGATTACACCATCACCGCGGCGCTGACCGACAAGGCGGGCAACAGCAACAGCACCACGCACAGCGTGGAGGTCAACCTGAGCGCGCCGGTGCTGACCATTGACACCGTGTCCGGTGACGATGTGATCAACAGTACAGAGAAAACCCAGGCACTGACGATCTCCGGTACGGCTTCCGGCCTGGCTACAGGCGCGGTGGTGACCGTGATGCTGAACGGCAAGGCGTACAGCGCGAAGGTGGATGACAGCGGGAAGTGGACCACCACGGTTCCGGCGGACCAGGTCGGTCAACTGGGTGAAGCGCTTTACACCGTTACCGCGTCAGCAACGGACGGCGTTGGCAACAGCACCAGTACCTCTCATACCGTGAACGTCGAGTCCGTACTGCCGGGTGTCATTATCAACACCGTGGCGGGCGATGACGTCATTAACGCGGCTGAGCTGGCGGCAGGCCAGAGCATCAGCGGCTCGGTAGTCAATGCCGAAGCAGGCAACACGGTTACCGTGACTCTCGGAGGCAAAACGTATACCGCAACGGTGCAGAGCGATCTCACCTGGTCCGTTAGCGTGACGCAAGCCGAACTGACGGCGCTGGGCAACGGCGAGCTGACGGTTTCAGCCAGCGTCACCAACGGCGTGGGCAACAGCGGCTCCGCTGAGCGCGATATCACTATCGACGCTAGCCTGCCCGGGCTGCGCGTCGATACCGTCGCGGGCGACGACGTGATCAACAGCATCGAACATAATCAAAACCTGATTATTACGGGTACAAGCGACGGGCTGACGACGGGCACGGCGCTGACCGTGACCGTAAACGGCAAAACCTATGCGGCGACCGTCCTGGCGGACGGCACCTGGACAGCGGCGATCCCGGCGGCAGACGTGGGTGCCCTGGCGGCAGGCACGGTGACCGTGACCGTTTCAGGCCAGAGCAGTGCGGGTAATCCGGTCTCTATCGATCATGATGTGAAGGTCGATCTGGCCACCGTTGCCGTGAGCATCGACGTGATTGCCGCCGACGACGTGATTAACGCGGCCGAGAAGGGCGCGGATCTGGTGCTTTCCGGTACCACCGCTAACGTGGAGGAGAACCAGACCGTCAGCATTATTTTCGCGGGCAAGAGCTATACCGCGACCGTCGGCGCCGACGGCAAATGGTCCACCACGGTGCCGGCGGCCGATCTTTCAGCCCTCAAAGACGGCGATGCCAGCGTGCAGGTAAGCGTGACCAACGTGAACGGCAACAGCGCCTCGGCGGGCCGCGAGTACAGCGTGGACGCCACCGCGCCGACCGTGACCATCAGCACTATCGCGGGCGATGACGTTCTGAACGCGGCTGAAGCGAAGAGCGATCTGACCGTATCCGGCACCAGCACCGCCGAAGCGGGCCAGACCGTGACCGTCTCCCTGAACGGCAAGGACTACACCACGACCGTCGGCGCAGACGGCAGCTGGACGCTGACCGTACCGGCGGCGGATCTGGCAGGATTAACCGACGGCAGCGTAACCGTCACCGCATCGGTCAGCGATAAAGCGGGTAACCCGGCGTCCGTGGATCACAACCTGACGGTAGATCTCACCGCGCCAGCGGTGACCATCAACACCGTTGCGGGCGACGACGTGATTAACATCGCCGAGCACGCGCAGGCGCAGATCGTCAGCGGCTTCGCCACCGGCGCGGCGGCGGGTGATAAGGTCACCGTCACCCTCGGCGGTCAGACGTACACCACCGTGCTGGACGCGGCGGGCAACTGGAGCGTGGGCGTACCGGCGAGCGTGATTTCCGCGCTGCAGGACGGCACCGTGACCGTTACGGCGTCCGTCACCGACGCGGCGGGCAATACCGGCAGCTTCAAACATGACGTCACCGTCGACACCGGCCTGCCGTCCGTCGGCTTCAACGCCCTCAGCGGCGATAACGTGCTGAACGCGGTGGAAAAAGGCCAGGATCTGAACGTGAGCGGCACCAGCGCCAACCTGGCGGAAGGCACCGTGGTGACCGTAACCCTGAACGGCAAGCAGTACACCGCGACCACGGCGGCGGACGGCTCCTGGAGCCTGACCGTTCCGGCTGCGGATCTGTCGGGTCTGGGCGAAGCGAATTACACCCTGAGCGCGACCGCCACCAACGGCGTGGGCAACAGCGTCAGCAACACCGCAAACCTGCTGGTGGATACCGCGCTGCCGACCGTCATCATCAACACCGTGGCGGGCGATAACGTCATCAACGCGGCGGAAGTGGCCGCGGGCCAGATCGTTAGCGGCAGGGTAACGAACGCGGAAGCGGGCAACACCGTGACCGTGACGATTGGCGGCAACAGCTACACCGCGACGGTGCAGAGCGATCTGACCTGGTCCGTAAGCGTGCCGTCTGACGTGCTGACCGCGCTGGGCAACGGCAGCCTGAGCGTGACGGCGACCGTCACCAACGGCCACGGTAATACCGGTTCCGGCGAGCGCGAGATCGCTATCGACGCTAACCTGCCGGGCCTGCGCGTGAATACCGTGGCGGGCGACGACGTGATCAACAGCATTGAACATGCGCAGAACCTGATCGTCACCGGCACCAGCGACGGGCTGGCGGCAGGCACGGCGCTGACCGTCACCGTGAACGGCAAAGACTACGCGGCCACGGCGCTGGCGGACGGCACCTGGAGCGCGGCAATCCCGTCCACCGACGTGAGCGCGTGGCCGGAAGGCACCGTGAAGATCGGCGTCACCGGCGACAGCGCGGCGGGTAACCCGATTACCATCAGCCACGATGTGACGGTGGATCTGGCGACCGTTGCCATCAGCATCAACGCCATCGCTTCAGACGACGTGATCAACGCCGCGGAGAAAGGCGCGGATTTGGTGCTGTCCGGTGCGACCACCAACGTGGAAGCCGGGCAGACCGTGACCCTGAGCCTGAACGGCAAGGTCTACACCACCACCGTCGATGACGGCGGCAACTGGACGTATACCGTACCGTCTGCGGATCTGGCACACCTTAAGGACGGCGACGCCAGCGTGCAGGTGAGCGTCACCAACGTGAACGGCAACAGCGCATCGGCGGGCCGCGAGTACAGCGTGGACGCCACCGCGCCGACCGTGACCATCAGCACGATCGCGGGCGATGACGTTCTGAACGCGGCCGAAGCGAAGAGCGATCTGACCGTATCCGGTACCAGCACCGCCGAAGCGGGCCAGACCGTGACCGTCTCCCTGAACGGCAAGGACTACACCACGACCGTCGGCGCGGACGGCAGCTGGACGCTGACCGTACCGGCGGCGGATCTGGCAGGATTAACCGACGGCAGCGTAACCGTCACCGCATCGGTCAGCGATAAAGCGGGTAACCCGGCGTCCGTGGATCACAACCTGACGGTAGATCTCACCGCGCCAGCGGTGACCATCAACACCGTTGCGGGCGACGACGTGATTAACATCGCCGAGCACGCGCAGGCGCAAATCATCAGCGGCTCCGCCACCGGCGCGGCGGCGGGCGATAAGGTCACCGTTACCCTCGGCGGCCAGACGTACACCACCGTGCTGGACGCGGCGGGGAACTGGAGCGTGGGCGTACCGGCGAGCGTGATTTCCGCGCTGCAGGACGGCACCGTGACCGTCACGGCGTCCGTCACCGATGGCGCGGGCAACACCGGCAGCTTCAAACATGACGTCACCGTCGACACCGGCCTGCCGTCCGTCGGCTTCAACGCCCTCAGCGGCGATAACGTGCTGAACGCGGTGGAAAAAGGCCAGGACCTGAGCGTGAGCGGCACCAGCGCCAACCTGGCGGAAGGTACCGTGGTGACCGTAACCCTGAACGGCAAGCAGTACACCGCGACCACGGCGGCAGACGGCACCTGGAGCCTGACCGTTCCGGCAACGGATCTGTCGGGTCTGGGCGAAGCGAATTACACCCTGAGCGCGACCGCCACTAACGGCGTGGGCAACAGCGTCAGCAACACCGCAAACCTGCTGGTGGATACCGCGCTGCCGACCGTCACCATCAACACCGTGGCGGGCGATAACGTCATCAACGCGGCGGAAGTGGCCGCGGGCCAGATCGTTAGCGGCAGGGTAACGAACGCGGAAGCGGGCAACACCGTGACCGTGACGATTGGCGGCAACAGCTACACCGCGACGGTGCAGGACGATCTGACCTGGTCCGTGAGCGTGCCGGAGTCCGTCCTGACGGCCCTGGGCAACGGTGATTTGACGGTGTCGGCGACCGTGACCAACGGCCACGGCAACACCGGCGTGGGCGAACGCGAAATCGTTATAGACGCCAGCCTGCCGGGCCTGCGCGTGGATACCGTGGCGGGCGACGATGTGATCAACAGCATCGAACACGGTCAGAACCTGATCGTCACCGGCACCAGCGACGGGCTGGCGGTGGGAACCACGCTCACCGTGACCGTCAATGGCAAAACCTATGCGGCCTCCGTGCTGGCAGACGGCAGCTGGACGGCAGCGATCCCAGCAGCAGACGTTGGGGCGCTGGCAGCAGGTACGGTCACCGTTACCGTTGCGGGCCAGAGCACCGCAGGCAACCCGGTGACCATCAGCCATGACGTGACCGTCGATCTGTCTGCGGTCGCGGTGAGCATTGATGCGATTGCGACCGATGACGTGATTAACGCGGCGGAAAAAGGCGCGGATCTGGTGCTTTCGGGCAGCACGTCAAACGTGGAGGAAAACCAGACCGTCACCATCACCTTCGCCGGTAAGACCTACACCGCGAAAGTGGATGCCGACGGTAACTGGACGGCAACCGTGCCTTCCGCGGATCTGGCGGGCCTCAAGGACGGCGATGCCAGCGTGCAGGCGAGCGTGACCAACGTGAACGGCAACAGCGCCTCGGCGGGCCGCGAGTACAGCGTGGATGCCACCGCGCCAGCCGTGACCATTGATACGGTCGCGGGCGATAACGTCATCAACGGCAGCGAAGCGTCCGCAGGGGTGGCCATCTCCGGCACCACCACGGCGGAAGCCGGACAGACGGTCACCGTGACGCTGGGCGGTAAGAGCTACACCGCGCAGGTGCAGCAGGGCGGAATCTGGAGCGTGAACGTGCCGGGCGCAGACCTCTCGGCACTGGCGGATAACGGCTACACCGTGCAGGTCAGCGTGAGCGACGCCGCGGGCAACCCGGGCAGCGCGGGCAAAGCGATTACGCTTGATACCACGCCGCCGACCGTCAGCTTTAACGTGGTGGCGGGCGATGACGTCATCAACAGCGTGGAGCACGGCCAGGCGCAGATCGTCAGCGGCACGGCAAGCGGCGCGAACGTCGGGGATAAAGTGGTGATCGCTGTCGGTTCGAACCAGTACACCACCACCGTTGACGCCAGCGGCAACTGGAGCGTAGGCGTTCCGGCCAGCGTGGTTTCAGCCTTGACCGACGGCACCGTGACGCTGAGCGCGACCATTACCGACAGCGCGGGCAACAGCAGCACCCAGACCCACGACGTGGTGGTCAACACCGCCTCCGTGGCGCTGACGGTGGACACTCTTAGCGGCGATGACGTCATTAACGCGGCTGAAGCGGGCAACGCGCTGGTGATTAACGGCTCCAGCGCTCAGTTCGCCAGCGGAACCGTGGTCACCGTGACCCTGAACGGCAAGACCTACACCGCCACCATTCAGAGCGACGGCAGCTGGACGACTACCGTGCCGGCCGCCGACGTAGGCGCGCTGGCCGACGGCACGCGCTATCAGGTGTCTGTGTCTGCGCAGGACAGCGCGGGCAACAGCGCCTTGGCAACGCACGACATCAGCGTGGATACTACCGCGCCGGTGGTGAGCATTGCGACGCTGTCGGGCGACGACATGCTGAACGCGCTTGAAGCCCAGCAGCCGCTGACGGTGCGCGGTTCTTCCAGCGCGGAGGCGGGTCAGACCGTCACCGTAACGCTGGGCGGCAAAAGCTACACTGCGCTTGTTGGCAGCGACGGGACGTGGACGCTGGACGTACCGGCGGCAGATCTGGCTGCCCTGAGCCAGGGCGCGCTGACGGTGACCGCATCGGTCAACGACAAAGCCGGTAACAACGGACAGACGACGCACACCTTAACGGTGGACACCGTCGCGCCGACCGTGACCATCAGCACCGTGGCCGATGACGATATCGTTAACAACGCCGAGCAGCTGGCGGGCCAGACCATCAGCGGTACCACCACGGCGGAGCAGGGCCAGACGGTGACCGTCTCCTTCAACGGGCACAGCTATCAGGCGACCGTCGGGGCGGACGGATCGTGGTCGGTCTTCGTGCCGGGCCGTGATTTCCTCGGCCTGAGCGACGGGGATTACACCATCACCGCGTCGGTAAGCGATAAGGCGGGCAACCCGGGCAGCGCGACGCACGACGTGACGCTGAACGGTGACGTCCCAACCATCACCATCAACACCTTTGCGCAGGACGATATCGTCAACGCGGCCGAACACGGCACGCCGCTGGTCATCAGCGGCACCACCGACGCGCCTGCGGGCCAGACGGTGACCATTACGCTTAACGGTAAAACCTATACGGCGACCGTGCAGAATGACGGCAGCTGGCGCTACACGATGGGTAGCGCGGACGTGAGCGCGCTGGCGGACGGCGGTGCGTACGTGATTAACGCCCAGGTCAGCAACGCCATCGGCAATAGCGCCAGCGATAACCACACCGTTACCGTGGATCTGACCGCGCCGTCGATGGGGATTAGCATCGATTCGCTGCAAAACGATACCGGCCTGAGCGCGAGTGATTTCATCACCAACGACAGCCAGGTTGTGGTCAACGGCTCCCTGACCGCGCAGCTCGGCAATAACGAGAAGGCGCAGATCAGCCTCGACGGCGGCACCACCTGGATTGACCTGACCGTCACCGGCACCACCTGGCGCTACGCGGACGGCCGCACCCTGAGCGACGGAACGTATCAGTATCAGGTGCGGGTGATCGATAACGCGGGCAACGTGGGGGCAACGGACAGCCAGGACGTGGTGATTGACCTGACGAAGCCAGCGGCAGGCACCATTACGGTCGACTCCATCACCCAGGATACCGGTCTGTCCGACAGCGACTTCATCACCAGCGACAACCAGATCAGCCTGAAAGGGACGCTCGGCGCGGCGCTGGGCAGCGGCGACCACGCGCAGATCAGCCTCGACGGCGGCGTCACCTGGACCGACGTCAGCGTCAGCGGGCTGAGCTGGACGTATGTCGATGGCCGCACGCTGGCCGACGGTGATTACAACTACCAGCTGCGCGTGATCGACGACGCGGGGAATATCAGCGCCACCGCCAGCCAGGTGGTGACCATTGATACCGTCGCGCCGGACGCCAGCAAAACGATCGCTATCGACCGCATCAGCGACGATACCGGCCTGAGCAGCAGCGACTTTATCACCAACGATACGTCCCTGACGCTGCACGGCTCGCTCGGCGCGACGCTGGCCGACGGCGAGTACGCCCAGATCAGCATCGACGGCGGCGTGACCTGGCAGAACGTCATCGTCACCGGCAACACCTGGTATTACGTGGATGGCCGCACGCTAGGTAACCAGACCTATGACTACTACGTTCGGGTAGTGGATGCGGCGGGCAACGTGGGGGCCAGCGCCCATCAGCAGGTGACCGTCGATACGATTGCTCCGGATGCGGCCATTACGGTGACCGTGGATAACATTACCGTCGATACCGGCTTCGACAACAATGACTTCCTGACCAGCTCGACCTCGTACACGCTGCACGGCACGCTCGGCGCCGGGCTGGGTGCGGGAGAGTATGTTCAGGTGAGCATGGACGGCGGCACCACCTGGGTATACGCCACCGTCAGCGGTACCCAGTGGAGCTACAGCGATACGCGTACCCTGTCAGACGGTAGCCATAACTACCAGGTACGGGTTGTTGACCAGGCGGGTAACGTCGGGGCGACCACCTCGCAGGCGGTGACGGTGGATACGCAGGCGCCGCAGTACGGCATCACCATCGACAGCATCAGCGAAGACACCGGCCAGTCCGGGAGTGATTTCATCACCATGGACACCACGCTGACCATCAACGGCTCGCTGGGCAACGCGCTGGCAAACGACGAGCGCGTCCAGATAAGCCTCGATGGCGGGAATACCTGGTCCGACGCCACGGTTACCAACCAGCGCTGGATCTATACCGACACCCGCGATCTGGCGGACGGTGACTACACCTACCAGGTGCGGATCATCGACCAGGCAGGCAACGTCGGCTCTACCGCGTCGCAGGTGGTGACGGTAGATACGACGCCGCCAACCACGGTGGGCACAGTCGTGAGCTATACCGACGGTGAAGGCGAGCGTCAGGGCACCTTTGGCAGCGCGCTGGCCACCGACGATAACTCGCCGCTGATCAACGGGACGCTTAACCGCGCCCCGGACGATGGCGAGATCGTACAGCTTTACCGTGACGGGATTCTGCTCGGCCAGGTGACCATGAACGGCAGCGCAAGCTGGTCCTTCCAGGACAACGGCCTGAGCGACGGAAATCACACCTACATTGTGCGCGTCACCGACAGGGCCGGAAACTACACGGAATCCGACGGCTTTGTGCTGAACGTCGACACCAGCATCCCGACCACCAGGGCGGCGATTACCGCGCAGACCACGTCGGATACCACGCCGATCGTCAGCGGTACCGTCTCCGCTGACCTGGTGAACGGTGAATACCTGGTGGTGACGGTGAACGGTAAAACCTACACCTCCCAGACGGGCGGTGCGGTGGTGGTCGATCCGGATCACAACACCTGGTATCTGCAGATCCCGGACAGCGACGCGCTGAACGTGGCGAGCTACAGCGTAACGGCGCAGGTGAAGAGCAGCGCGGGTAACGGGAATACCACCGGCACCGCGACCGGCAGCCTGGTGATTGACACCACTTCGGTGAATACCGACTGGGCAACCGCGGCGGGGAACAGCAACAACTCCACCATGACCCTCGGCATGAACAGTAGCGGTCTGTGGAATATCATTGCGAACGGCCAGTCGTACTCCAGCAGCGACAGCTCGACCTATGCCGGCAATACGCTGACCAACACCCGTAACTACTACGTGGTGAGCCAGACCGCCGCCGACTTTGACCGTAACGGCACGCAGGACATTTTCGCCACGGAGAACACCTACGGTGGCTCCACTCAGGTGATGTGGACCTACGATGGCAGTACCTATAACGCCAGCCAGCTGGCGGTGGGTACCACCATCTGGTACGGCGGGGTGATCGCGTACGACAAAACCGGTGATGGCTATCTGGATCTGGCCTACGGCGATGCGGGTGCAGACTCCATTACCTACCTGATCAACAACAAAGGCGTACTGTCGCCGGATGGAACTAACGGCGGCGCAGGTTTCTGGGGGCAATTCACCACCATGCGTGAAATCTCCGGCGTTGACCTTAACAACGACGGCACGGTGGATATTGTTCAGCATACCAACCGCAGCGGCGCGTACTCGTTAACCGTGATTAACAACAACGGCAACGGCACGCTCTCTATTGGCCAGAACCTGACCAACGTGTTTGTGGCGAACGCCTCGAACACCACCACGGCGGCATCCATGACGTGGGCGGACTTCAACGGCGACGGCTACATGGATTTGTACCTGGGCAGCAGCTACAACAACAACGGCGGGGTGATCTACTACAACGACGGCACCGGTAAGCTCTCTACCACCAAGAGCGCGGTGGAAGCCTCTAACGCGTCGGCGGGGTATCTTTCGGTGGCGGTGGACTGGAACGGTGACGGGCAGATGGACATCATCAAGCTCAGCACCTACGGCGGTTCGCAAACGGCGACCCTGTTCACCAACAACGGGTACGGTTCCACCTGGACCTCCAGCCAGCTGGCGTCCGGTATTGCCTACGCCACCGGCGTGGCGGCCGTAGACTACAACTGGGACGGCGCGAAGGATCTGCTGGTCTCTCAGCAGAACGGCAAGGTTGTGCTGGTCCAGAACAGCAAAACCATTGCGGACGGTACCGCGATGCATCTGCACATTGTCGATAGCGAGGGCATCAACGCCTACTACGGCAACACGGTCAACCTGTATAACGCCGCGGGCGTGCTGGTTGCCTCGCAGATCATCAACGCCCAGTCCGGTATCGGATCGAACGATACCTCCGCGCTGGTGAGCTTCTACGGGCTGGATCCGAAGGAGACCTACTCGGCGGAGATTGTGAAGATCGCCAACGGGGTGTCGGATAACGTCACCTGGAGCGATCTGGTAGCGGGCAACGGCAAAGAGGGCTACGTCCTGACGGCCGAAGCGGCCACCGGCGGTCACAGCGGAACGATCACCGGGACCGGGTATAACGACACCTTTATTGCGGAGAATGGCACCTATACCTACAACGGATCCGGCGGCTGGAATACCCATTCCGACTACGACACCTGGAGCAACACCGGTGGGATGGACGTGGTGGATTACCGCAATGCGACCTCCGGCGTGACCGTTGACCTGCGCCTTTCAACCGCGCAGGACACCGGCTTCGGGACCACGCGTCTGTTGAACATTGAAGGCATTAACGGCTCGGACTTCGACGATGTGATTACCGGCAACAGCGCCGATAACCGTTTCGAAGGCCGCGGCGGGAATGACACCTTCAATATCGGCAGCGGCGGTCACGATACGTTGCTCTACAAGCTGATCAACGCCTCGGACGCAACGGGCGGTAACGGTCACGACGTGGTGAATGGCTTTACCGTCGGCACCTGGGAAGGAACGGCGGACACGGATCGCATTGACCTGCGCGATCTGCTCTCCGGCAGCGGCTATACGGGCACGGGCTCCGCGAGCTATGTGAACGGCGTGGCCACGCTGGACAGCAGCGCGGGCAATATCAGCGACTACATCCGCGTGGTGCAGAACGGCAGCAATACCGAAATTCAGGTTGACCTGGACGGTACCGGCGGTCAGTTCTCGCCGACCACCCTGGTGACGCTGAACGGCGTGCAGACGGATCTGGCAACGTTGCTGGCTAACCATCAGCTGTTAATTGCGTAAAACAACGCCGCGGGGAGCGATCCCCGCGGCCTTTTGCGTTTCTTTACATAAACGGCAATAACCCTATATTTCACAAGATTATTTTGCGGGCTCGTTTAAAGAATGTTCGATTTTGAGTTATCCCGTAAAGGTATCATTTCAGTGCGAAATTATCGCCCTGAACAGGACGTAGCAATATGAAGACACATCCACAGTACGAACCCTGGCTGCAGGGCATGCTCATCATCGCGAAGCACTACCGGCTGGACTTTTCCGCAGAGCATGTTCGGGTCACGATTAACCACGAAAGCCAGTCTCCGCGCCAGCTGGTGCTGGAGGAGATGGCGCATCAGCTTGGGCTGGGGATGCGTGCGGTGGCGGCTGAAGAGGTCTCCCTCGACCCGTGGCGCCTGCCGCTGCTGGCGGAGTTCACCGGCGGGCAAATTGCGGTGATCAACCGCATGGACACCGAAGGCAACGTCAGCCTGCAGTTCAGCGGCGACGGCGGCCTGGAGACGACGCTGACGCGCGAGGAGCTAGGACCGCGGTTAAAAGCCCTGATGGTGCTGCGCCCGCTCGAGTCCACGCCGGATGCCCGCGTGGATGACTACATCAAACCGTACGAGAAAAACTGGTTCTGGCAGCTGGCGCTGAAGGACTGGCGACGCTACGGCGACATTATGCTGGTGGCGCTGGTGGCTAACGTGCTGGCGCTCTCCGGCATGGTCTTCTCCATGCAGGTGTACGACAGGGTGGTGCCGTCGCAGTCCGAAGCCACGCTGTGGGTGCTGTTTGGCGGCGTCATGATTGCCATCGTTTTTGAATTCATCATGCGCATGCTGCGCGTGCATATTTCTGACGTGGTGGGGAAACGCGCCGACCTGCGCATCTCCGAACGCGTCTTTGCCCACGCGCTGCGGATCAAAAACGGCGCGCGCTCCAAATCAACCGGATCGTTTATCGCCCAGATCCGCGAGCTGGAGTCGGTGCGCGAGCTGATCACCTCCACCACCATTGCGGCGATTTCCGATCTGCCGTTCTTCCTGCTGTTCGTCTTTATCCTGTGGATGATTGGCGGCCCGCTGGTGCTGGTGGTCCTGCTCGCCGTGCCGCTGCTGCTGATTCCTGGCCTGCTGGTGCAGCGGCCGCTGGGTAAACTCTCCAGCGAAGGGATGCGTGAATCCGCCATTCGTAACGCCACGCTGGTGGAAGCGGTGCAGGGCATTGAAGACATCAAGCTGATGCGCGCCGAGCAGCGTTTTCAGAACCAGTGGAATAACACCAACGATGTGGCCGCCAGCGTCGGCATGAAGCAGCGCTGGCTGACCGGCCTGCTGCTCACCTGGACGCAGGAGGTGCAGTCCATCGTTTATGCCGTGGTCCTGCTGGTGGGCTGTTACCTGGTCATCAGCGGCGATATGACCACCGGTGCGCTGGTGGGGACCTCAATTCTGGCGTCGCGCACCATCGCGCCGCTGTCGCAGATTTCGGGCGTGCTCTCCCGCTGGCAGTCGGCAAAAGTGGCCCGCAAGGGGCTGGACGACCTGATGCAGCGGCCGATTGACGACCCGCAGCACGGCAAGAAGGTGCACAAAGCCCACCTGCGCGGCGACTATGCGCTCGAGGACGTCGGGTTTTACTACGATGAAGAAGAGAAACTCAGCGTGCTCAACGTCAGCAGGCTGCAGATCCGCGCCGGGGAGCGCGTGGCGGTGCTCGGGCGCAACGGTTCCGGGAAAAGCACGCTGCTACAGCTTCTGGCGGGCATGCAGGAGCCGCAGCAGGGCAGCATCCTGCTGGACGACATTGCCCTCAATCATCTTGACCCGGCCGACGTGCGGCGCGACATGCAGCTGCTGAGCCAGCAGGCGCGGCTTTTCTTTGGCTCCGTGCGGGACAACATCCTGATGGGGAACCCGCTGGCGACGGACGATGAAATTCACCAGGCGCTGGTCAACAGCGGCGCGCTGGAGTTTGTGCGCAAGCAAAAAATGGGGCTCAACACCCTCATCAACGAGGGCGGCACGGGGCTGTCCGGCGGCCAGCGTCAGGCGCTTTTGCTGGCGCGCGCCCTGATCACCTCGCCGAACATTCTGCTGCTGGACGAGCCAACGGCCTGGCTGGACGAAATGAGCGAAAAGCAGTTTATTCAGCATCTTCACAAATGGCTGGGTAAACGCCGGACGCTGGTGGTGGCGACGCATCGCCTGCCGATTCTGGACCTGGTTGACCGCATCATCGTGCTGGAAAACGGCAAGGTGGTGATGGACGGCCCCCGCGATGCGATCCTGCACCAGCACGGCATGGCGCCGCCGAAAGCCGCGCAGCGCACCGTGACCATGAAACCGGCTGCGGCTGCAGAGGAGGGTGTGGCATGAATGATTTATCCCGTTTTAACAGTCGCCTGAAGGAGCCACGCCTGCCGCGATCGTCTCTGGTGGCATGGTCCCTGTTCGCCCTGCTGGCGGTGTTTATCGCCTGGGCGAGCCTGTTCGAGCTTGATGAAGTCACAACCGGCAGCGGCAAGGTGATACCGTCTTCGCATGAGCAGGTGATTCAGTCCCTGGAGGGCGGCATTATCCACAGCCTGATGGTGCGCGAAGGCGACATCGTTGAACGCGGCCAGCAGCTTGCGCAGCTCGACCGGACCAAAACCGAGTCCAGCGTGCTGGAGAGCGAGTCGCGTCTGAATGCCGCGCTGGCAACCGCCGCGCGCCTGAAGGCCGAGGTCAACGACACCGAACTCGCGTTTCCGGACGAGCTGGATGACGACGTTGAGCTGGTCAAACAGGAAACGGCGCTTTACCAGTCCCGTCGCGAAAGCCTGGAAAAAGGGCTGGCCGGCCTCCGCCAGGGCGCCGAGCTGGTGCAGCGCGAGCTGTCGTTAACCCGTCCGCTGGTGACCCAGGGGGCGGCCAGCAAGGTTGAGGTGTTACGTCTTGAGCGTCAAAAGAACGAGCTTGAGAATAAAATCACCGAGATGAAAAACCAGTATTACGTTCGCGCCCGTGAAGAGCTGGCGAAAGCCAATGCGGAGATTGAAGCCCAGCGTTCGGTGATGAAAGGACGTGAGGATTCCCTGACACGTCTCACCTTCAATGCGCCGGTGCGCGGGATCGTCAAGGATATTGACGTGACGACCGTGGGCGGGGTTATTCCGCCGAACGGCAAGCTGATGAGCCTGGTTCCGCTCGACGATCAGATGGTGGTAGAGGCAAAAATCTCCCCGCGCGATGTGGCGTTTATTCATCCCGGCCAGAAAGCGCTGGTGAAGGTCACGGCCTATGACTATTCCATCTACGGCGGGCTGGAAGGGGAAGTGACCATGATTTCACCGGATACCCTGCAGGACGAGGTGAAAAGGGACGTTTACTACTACCGCGTCTATATCCGCACCGACAGTAACCATCTGACCAATAAGCAAGGAAAAGAATTTCCTGTTTTTCCGGGGATGATTGCGACGGTGGATATTAAAACGGGCAGTAAAACTATCCTTGATTATCTGCTGAAGCCGCTCAACAAAGCAAAAGAGGCGCTGCGGGAAAGATAAGGTAGGGGGCGTTCGGGAAGCCGAACGCCATTTTGGTTATACCATTGTCGTTACGCTGCTGGTTTGACGTCGCTCTTTCGGAACCACGTTGATGTAGTGCGTGACATACGCGAAATATAATCCGGCATAGTTTTCGACCAGTTCGATGAAGGCCGGGTAGATTGACATCCGCCCATCTCCACGGTCTTTAAGATAGCCTGCCTCCTGTGCCGATTTGATAATGCGGTTGACGTGAATACGTGAAACAAAAAATTCTTTTGCGAGCGTGCTGGCTGAATAGTCAATCACGGCACCGTAAGCGGATTTGTTTTGCATGGCCTGTAAATAGATATAAAGCATAATCATACGGCCACCATCTTTATCGATAAATAAACCCACCTCGGGCAACACCTTTCTGAACGTTAACCCTCTAAAAAGATATTCCGCCGCGCGCCGGAAGAAATTATTCCGCATTGTGTCATTATCCAGCAGGTTAACATCAATATTAAATGCCGGATAAAGAATGCTGACGGGCAAAAACGCGCCGGACATATATCGCTTGAGTTCATTCAGGCCTTTTTCGGTTGGCGCGATTCTCGTTTTGCGTCTGTCTTCCGTACAGCGCCAGGTCCTGATGCGTCCGGTGGTTCTGAGTATCGTAATGATCGCGATAACGCTATTGGGGCTGGCTATCTTATAGCGGGAACATAACTCTTTAATCTCAGAAACTGACTCGGCCTGATTGCCAAATATAAAGCAGCACATGGCAAGGATAATGTTAAATCGTGCTTCCTGAAGCATCGTCTTGTAGAACAAAGGTTGTTTTTTATAGATGGCGTCATTAATTGTGTAGTGCTCTAATATTGCCTCACTAAACCGCGGGTTGTTCTTAATAACATCCCTTCGATGTAGCAAGGCCCTGGATGAGATGTGATTATCCATAGCATTTTTCTCGTATTTGATGAGCCGATAGATGAAGTATCCAGCCTTCTTTTTCGGAATTTTCATTATACCTGAGAAAAATCGCTTTGCGGCTGTTATTTGCAAAGAAAGATATATTTACATTTATCTACAGGAGAGAGGTGATTAACGCAAAGATGTTCCGGTGAGTAACGTTGATAACAGTATCTTAACCTCGCGGCGTGCGGTAAAATTCCTCTATTCACCGGATGGTAATTATTTCGCATTCATAATAAGAATGGCGCTTTTTGTGCCCAGGAGCAGGTTATGACCCATACAATTTCTCTCAGAAATGCGGCTTGCAATGAACGGCGATTTGTCATCTCGACCTGCGGTTTTACGTTCCAGGGTTATTCTTTAATGCTTGAAAAATACGGCATTGAGGCCTCGCACATTCACTTTCAGGGAGATGACGCGTGCGATCGGGATAGGGAAAATATTGTTATTAATCATAATGCTCATATCGTCGTGTTCCTCGGAAAAGGTGTTGTTAATCTCCTGGAAAGCCTGAAGCGGCTGGCCTCCGTTCTGAATGCACTTCCGGTTATTCGACGCGTTACCCTGTACGGGGATATTCCCGACAGCTGGCTGTATCGAACCTTAAGCAGCCTGTTAAATAACAGCCATCAATTATCATTGATTCGCATTGCCAGCATTTCCGATGTTATTACCTGTTTTCATACCCATAATAAGGGGTTTAAAGACCGTTCGCGCTTATTGCGCGATAGCTATATGGGGTATTCTCCACAGGAAAACCTGCGGTGGCTAACGCGCAGAGAAATAGATGTTCTATTAAATTTTTACCGCGGCATGTCCGTAAAAGAGCTGTGCGACAGGCTTGGACTCTCAAATAAAACGGTTTACACCCATCGTAAAGAAGGGGTGCAAAAATTACAGCATATTAAGCGGTGGTTAAACGATCCGCACAGTTTCAAGACGGAAAGAAGCGTTAAGCGTCAGCGTCAGAAAGAGGGTTTTTCAGATAAAGAAGCAGAGATCTTCAATGCGCTGATGAAGCGAGAGATATTCCCTGCCTATCAGATTATTACCGATCGTGATAAAAAAGGCGTCGGCTTTGAAATACTGATTCGCTGGAATAAGAACGGAAAAATCGTTAAGCCAGCCTGTTTTTTAGATGACATTGTTAATCATGAAATATGGTTGAAAATTACGGCGCTGGTGCTTCATGCCGCCGTGTCCGGGATTAATAAATATAACGGGAAATTTTATTTTTCGGTCAATATTCCACCTCGCCTGGCGTCCGGGAACGCATTGCCCGAGATGGCGAGGAAAGCCATCGGCATGCTGCTCAAGCCCCAGTGGGCTGAAAAGCTGGTCTTTGAATTTGCGGAAGATATTGATGTGACGAAAGATAAAAACATTCCTGAAACGATGCGGCACCTTCGTAATACCGGGTGCAAACTGTTTCTGGACGACTGTTTCTCTAACCACCACACCATGTTCCCCGTGAGGCAGGTGCATTTTGATGGGCTAAAACTTGATCGGGACATCGTCGAACATTTTGTGGCAAACGACAATGACTATAATCTGATTAAAGCCATTCAGATCTACAGCGATATGACCGGAACGGACTGTATTGCCGAGGGGGTAGACAGTGAGGAAAAATTTGAAAAATTAGTCGAGCTAGGGGTGAAAAACTTCCAGGGATATTATCTTTCACGCGCCGTAAAAGAGGAGGAGTTAGACCGCATGGTGAGGCTTTTTAGCTAGAAAAAATAAAGCCCCGAAGGGCCTTGATTATTTACGTCCCAGCAGCAGGCCGAGCACAATACCTACCGCACCCGCCGCGACGAGGCCGGTGAGGGGGTTATTTCTGACAGCATCTGTGACATCAGAAACAGCATCGCTGGCCTGCGCGGCGTATTTTTTAGCCGCACCTTTTATCTGATGCTTTGGTGAATCAACGAATTCACCAAACTGTTGCTGCGCCGAACCTGCAAGCTCATCAAATTTATTTTTTGCTTTATCTTCAGCATACTGGGTATTTTTATCAGTACCGATATCAGACATTTTTGCCTCCTTTTGTTGATACTTAAAGGATAGCCGCTCCTGGTGAATGTGGGAGACGGGGGGCTAAATAAACCCCCCAACGGGGCGGTTTTCGGATATATCTCTATAACGGCAAGCCGTTATTTCTCATTCTCATCCTGACCGTAATACAGTTTCCCGATGCGGATCAGCGGCCGTCCCTGAGACTTACGATGCAGGTTACTGTCCCTGAGCGAATACACGCACCCGCAATATTCCTGCTGGTAAAACTGCTCCCGCTTGCTGATCTCAATCATGCGTGAGGAACCGCCCTGTTTGCGCCAGTTGTAGTCCCAGTAAACCATACCCGGATAGCGCGCGGCCGCGCGCTGGCCGCAGTCATTGATCTGCTGCATGTTCTTCCAGCGGGAGATCCCCAGCGAGCTGCTGATGACGCTGAATCCATGCTCTGCCGCATAGAGCGCCGTACGTTCGAAACGCATATCGAAGCACATGGTGCAGCGGACGCCGCGCTCGGGCTCCCACTCCATGCCTTTTGCGCGCTCAAACCAGTTATCGGTGTCGTAATCGGCATCAACAAAAGGCACGCCGTGTTTTTCTGCAAACCGAATATTCTCCTCCTTGCGGATGAGGTACTCCTTTTGCGGATGGATATTGGGGTTATAGAAAAAAATGGTGTAATCAATGCCCGAAGCCTGGATGGCCTCCATCACCTCACCCGAGCAGGGGGCACAGCAGGAGTGCAGCAGCAGCTTGTCGGCACCGTCTGGAAGGGTGAGCTGAGGGCGGATAAAGGGGGCTGTTGTCATGGCGTTTTGCACTATGTTTATGAAATTTATGGAAGGGTAGCATAAATTCAGAATCTGTTGAGACGGGATCGACGCCGGAAATTCGATCCCGCCGGGGCTTCTCAACCCCGCTATACTGCGGATTGTAGAATCGTGAAGGGCACGCACAATTTTTAACGAATCCAATATTGGATTCGTTCACGGAGCACGGTTACTCAGTTGTTTTCCTTGAACGCACGCTGGTGTAGGCCGGGTAAACGCAGTGCCACCCGGCACAATGGCGATCAATTAAGGTAAAAACTCGTTAGGCAATAAGTGTGCTGTTGTTATCGCATCTCAACGGGAAGGTTTACATCGACAGGTAAGTAAAATACTATACCCCACTATAGTATCAGGAGGGCGTATGCCGCATTCACCCGCAGATAAAAAACGTATTCTTACTCGCGTCCGTCGCATTCGGGGCCAGGTTGATGCCCTTGAACGCGCGCTGGAGGCGGGCGATCCCTGTCTGTCCATCCTGCAACAAATTGCCGCCGTGCGCGGAGCTGCCAATGGCCTGATGGGCGAAATGGTTGAAATTCACATCAAAGACGAGCTGGTGGCGGGAGAGACAACGCCGGACCAGCGAGCCGTTCGCATGGCGGAAGTCGGCCATTTACTGCGCTCTTATCTAAAATAAACCCACACACCTGACAAAAAAGGGAAGACATATGAAATCTCGCGCTGCTGTCGCATTTGGCCCCGGCCAGCCGCTCAAAATCGTTGAAATCGATGTGGCACCGCCGAAAAAAGGCGAAGTGCTGATCAAAATCACCCATACCGGCGTGTGCCATACCGATGCGTTTACCCTCTCGGGCGACGACCCGGAAGGCGTTTTCCCGGCCGTACTCGGACATGAAGGCGGCGGCGTTGTGGTGGAAGTGGGCGAGGGCGTGACCAGCCTGAAGCCGGGCGATCACGTGATTCCGCTCTACACGGCGGAGTGCGGCGAGTGCAAGTTCTGTAAATCCGGCAAAACTAACCTCTGCCAGGCCGTTCGCGCCACGCAGGGGAAAGGGCTGATGCCGGACGGCACCACCCGCTTCTCTTATAACGGCGAGCCTGTTTATCACTACATGGGCACCAGCACCTTCAGCGAATACACCGTTTGCGCGGAGATCTCGCTGGCGAAGGTGAACCCGCAGGCGCCGCTGGATAAAGTCTGCCTGCTGGGCTGCGGCGTGACCACCGGTATTGGCGCGGTGCATAACACGGCAAAGGTCAAAGAGGGCGACACCGTGGCGGTGTTCGGTCTTGGCGGCATCGGTCTGGCGGTGATTCAGGGCGCGGTGCAGGCGAAGGCCGGGCGTATCATCGCGGTCGACACTAACCCGGAGAAATTCAGGCTGGCGGGTGAAATGGGCGCGACCGATTTCGTGAACCCGAAAGATCACGAAAAACCCATTCAGGACGTCATCGTTGAGATGACCGACGGCGGAGTAGACTTCAGCTTCGAATGTATCGGCAACGTCAACGTGATGCGTTCCGCGCTCGAATGCTGCCACAAAGGCTGGGGCGAGAGCATCATCATTGGCGTAGCCGGTGCGGGTCAGGAAATTAAAACCCGTCCATTCCAGCTGGTCACCGGGCGCGTATGGCGCGGTTCTGCATTTGGCGGCGTCAAGGGGCGCACCCAGCTTCCGGGTATGGTTGAAGATGCGATGGTCGGCAAGATTCAGCTCGATCCGTTCATTACCCACCGTTTGCCGCTGGAGCAGATCAACGAGGCGTTCGATCTGATGCACGACGGAAAATCCATCCGTACCGTTATCCACTTCGGCGACAAGTAACTCTTCTGCCAGCGGTTTTTCGCCGCTGGCATTGCTTTAATAATCTTCTCTAAAGTGTGACCAGTGCGGCGTTTTTAGCCGTAATCTTAATCCCCACCGTGCCGATGACTACTTAACACGCACGTTTTTACGCATCTTCCCTACAAGAGAGTCGACGGTCATGGACAACACTTCTTCGATGCAGCCGCAGCGCACGCTGGGCTTCTTGCATCACATCAGGCTGGTTCCGCTGTTTTCCTCCATTCTCGGTGGCATTATTCTTCTGTTTGCCTTGAGCTCGGGTCTGGCGGGGTATTTCCTGCTGCAGGCCGATCGCGACCAGCAGGATGTCACATCCGAAATTCAGGTGCGTATGGGGCTGTCGAACAGCTCAAACCATCTGCGAACCGCGCGTATCAACCTGATCCACGCCGGTGCGGCAAGCCGTATCGCGGAGATGGATGCGATGAAGCAGAACATCAGCGAGGCGGAAACCCGCATTAAGCAGTCCCAGGATAGCTTTACCGCCTACATCAATCGTGCCGTGCGAACCGCTGAGGACGAAGCGCTGGATACTGAGCTGAAAGCGCGCTACGACGCCTATATCGCGGGTATGCAGCCGATGGTGAAGTTCGCCAAAAACGGCATGTTCGAAGCGATTATCAACCACGAAAACGAAACGGCGCGCCCGCTGGATGACGCCTACAACGCCGTGCTGCTGAAGGCGATTAAGATCCGTACCGACCGCGCGAGTGCGCTGACGGCGCAGGCGCACAGCCGCACGCAGCTGGGGCTGATGTTTATGGTGGGCGCGTTTGCCCTGGCGCTGGCGCTGACGGCGATGACCTTTGTGGTGCTTCGCCGCACGGTCATTCATCCGCTGCAGCGTGCAGCGAAACGTATCGAGAATATCGCCAAAGGCGACCTGACGATGCCGGACGACGCGGCGGGCCGCAGCGAAATTGGGCGCCTGACGCGCGATCTGCAAACCATGCAGCACTCGCTTGAAAACACCGTAGGCACCGTGCGCCAGGGGGCGGAAGAAATCTACCGCGGCACCAGCGAGATTTCTGCCGGTAATACCGATCTCTCTTCGCGCACCGAGCAGCAGGCGGCGGCCATTGAGCAGACGGCGGCGAGCATGGAACAGCTGACCGCGACGGTAAAACAGAACGCCGATAACGCCCATCATGCCAACAAGCTGGCGGAAGATGCGTCCGGTAAGGCCAGCCGCGGTGGCCAGATGGTCTCCGGCGTGGTGAAAACCATGGGCAACATCTCCAGCAGTTCGAAGAAGATCTCTGAGATTACCGCCGTGATTAACAGCATTGCCTTCCAGACCAATATTCTGGCGCTGAACGCGGCGGTGGAAGCGGCGCGGGCGGGTGAACAGGGGCGCGGATTTGCCGTGGTAGCCAGTGAAGTCCGCACCCTGGCAAGCCGCAGCGCGAATGCAGCAAAAGAGATTGAAGGCCTGATCAACGAATCCGTTTCGCTGATCGACCAGGGCTCAGGTGAAGTTGTCGCCGCCGGTAACACCATGAATGAAATCGTCGACGCCGTTAAGCGCGTCACCGACATTATGCTGGAGATTGCCGCCGCCTCGGATGAGCAGAGCCGCGGTATCGTGCAGGTCAGCCAGGCGATTTCGGAGATGGATAAAGTGACCCAGCAGAACGCCTCGCTGGTGGAAGAAGCCTCCGCGGCGGCCGCGTCTCTTGAAGAACAGGGCGCGCGTCTGACCGAGGCGGTGGGAGCGTTTCGTTTGAGCGGCGCGAAGCAGGGCCGCGCGGTGACGGCTGCACCGGTGGCGCATAACGTGCCGTTGCGCCCTGCGGCGACGGTTTCCGGGGATAACTGGGAGATGTTCTGAGTCGCCAGCCGTGTCGGGTGGCGCTTCGCTTACCCGACCTACAAAATCCGGCCTGTAGGCCCGCGTAAGCGAAGCGCCACCGGGCAAAAAAAAGGGACCAAAAGGTCCCTTTTTTCATCGGTTACTTCTTATCAGGTAACGCGTACGCGATAACGTAATCACCGCGGTCCGGCGACTGACGAGCGCCCCCGGCGTTGATGATAATGTACTGTTTGCCGGTTTTCGGCGACACGTAGGTCATCGGACCGGACTGGCTGCCGACAGGCAGACGGTCTTTCCAGATCTCTTTCCCGGTGGCGGTATCAAACGCGCGCAGGTAGAAATCCTGGGTGCCGGCAAAGAACAGCAGGCCGGACTGGGTAGAGAGCGACGCGCCCAGCGTTGGCATCCCGATTGGGATCGGCATGTGCATGCGAATGCCCAGCGGGCCGGTATCTTCCACCGTACCGACAGGAACCTGCCACACCAGCTTGCCGGTTTTCAGGTCAACCGCTGACATGGTGCCAAACGGCGGCTTCTGGCACGGAATGCCCAGCGGCGACAGGAAGCGTTCGCGCATGGCGCCAAACGGCGTGCCGTCCATCGGGACGATACCCATCTCAATGCCGCTGGCGTTTTTCGCCACGTTCGCGCGCGGCACCATGTAGTTTGCCAGCCCCAGGCGCATATCGTTGACGAACATCAGGCTGTTGTTCGGGTCAACCGAGACGCTGCCCCAGTTCATTCCGCCGAGCGAGCCGGGGAACTGCAGGGAACGGTCGAGACCCGGCGGGGTGAAGACGCCCTGATGACGCATCTCTTTAAACTGAATGCGGCACAGCAGCAGGTCGACAGGGGTCGCGCCCCACATGTCGGATTCGGTCAGCGTCTGGTTGCCGATCATCGGCATGCCCACGGAATACGGCTGGGTCGGCGAGTAGCGTTCACCCTCAACGTTACCGGCCGGTACCGGACGTTCTTCCACCTTCGCCACCGGCTTGCCGGTTTCGCGGTTAAGCATGAAGATCATGCCCTGCTTGCTGGTCTGCACCAGTACCGGCGTGGTGCCGCCTTTACCGTCGGGCAGGTCGTACAGCAGCGGCTGGGAAGGGAGGTCAAAGTCCCAGAGATCGTGGTGGGTCGTCTGGAAATGCCAGCGTACCTGACCGGTGGCTGCGTCAACGGCGACAATAGAGGAACTGTACTTGTCGTCCAGCGCGGTACGCTCGCCCGCCCAGAAGTCTGGCGTGGCGTTACCGGTTGGCAGGTAGATCAGGTTCAGTTTGGCGTCGTAGGACATCGCTGACCAGACGTTCGGCGTGCCGCGGGTGTAGGTTTGACCTTCCGGCGGCAGGCCGGTCAGGTTCGGATTACCCGGATCCCACGCCCAGGCCAGCTTGCCGGTGTGAACGTCATACGCGCGGACCACGCCCGGCGGTTCGCCGGTGGAGAAGTTATCCGCGACGCGACCGCCGACGACAACGACGTTCCCGGCGACCAGCGGCGTGGAGGTCTGCTGATAGTATCCTGGTTTGATTTCGCCCATGCCGACGCTCAGATCCACGGTACCGTGGTCGCCGAAGTCGTCGCAGACCTTGCCGTTATCCGCGTTGATAGCAATCAGGCGGGCATCGGTGGTCGGCAGGAACAGGCGGCGAGGGCAGGCAGCAGGCTGTGTTTCTGCTTGTGACGTTGTCACGCTTGAGCGATCTTCAAAATAGCCAAGACCGCGGCAGCGCTGCCAGTTAGGCGCGGTGGCTTTCGAGTCGTAGCGCCATTTTTCTTTACCGGAATCCACGTCCAGCGCCAGCACCTTACTGTACGGAGTACAGACATACAGCGTGTCGCCAATCTGCAGCGGCGTGTTCTGATCTTCCGCGCCGGACCCGTTGCTTTGCGGGATATCGCCGGTGTGAGCCACCCACGCGACTTTCAGCGAGTTGACGTTTTGCTTGTTAATCTGGTCCAGCGCGGCAAAGCGATCGCCGTGGGTGGTGTTGCCCCAGTGCTCCCAGTTCTTTTGCTGCTCGCCGGGCGCGACGGGCTTCACGGGAACGGGCTCGTTTGCCGCCACGAGGGTTTGCGGCTTAAACATCCAGCCCAGGCTGACCAGCATTGCCAGCGCGAGCACGGCCGCGACGCCAAACGCGGGCGCCTTGTTCGGTGCTGTGTGGTTTGCCGTGCGCAGGAAGGGCCAGACGATGGCGCTCAGGAACGCCAGTACGGCAAAGGTAAACAGGCGGGAGAAGAGCGGCCAGAAGTCCCAGCCCGCATCGCTTACCGCCCAGAACAGCGAGGCGATAAACGCGATGCCGTAAAGCAGGATCCCGCTGGTGCGGTTGAGGAAAATCAGGATCGCGGCAATCACCATTACCACGCCCATTATCAGGAAGTAAAGACTTCCGCCCACGGTGGCGAGCTTAAAGCCCAACCCGCCGACGGCCAGACCGATGAGCATCATCAGTCCGGCAAGAAGCCACTGCAGAATACGAGGTATCCCGCGCGGCGCGCTGCCAAATGCCATTTCTCTCTCCTTAGCTCCCCCCGCCGTGTCGGGTATGTACCAGTTGGGTAATAAATGCGGAGGGGGTAATGTTTTATACGAGTGAATTCGGTTTTATAAAATGATTTGCGAACCATTTGGTGAATTCACCGATATCATAAAACTGTTAAATTGTTTTACGCAATTGTTAATGATTTATTCCGCATTATTTGATTAACGCACGGGACGGCCCGCTCTCCCCTAAGAGGAGAGGGCCAGGGTGAGGGGTTAAACCGGCATCGATTTACGGATGGCGCTGAGCAGCGTCTGCGCACCCGTTGAGAGAGGGGCATCTACCCGGGTCAGAATGCCGATAGGTTCACCGGCGCCGGGGGCCGTTACCGGAAGAGCGGTCAGCGTGCCCTGGCGCAGGTCATCTTTCACCGCGCCGGAGGGAACGAACCAGACGTAGTCATAGTCGAGGGTTAGCTGGCGTGACAGCGAGGCCGAGAGCGTTTCGATACACCCGGACGGTAACGTACACCCCTGCATTTGCAGCAGGCTTTCGGCGGACTGGCGCGGAACGGTTCCTTTCGGGCACACCACAACCGGCCACTCCATGACGCGGCTTAAGGTCACCGTATCCTGCAGCAGGGGGTGATCGGGACGAACCACCAGCTTCAGGGATTCAAGGAACAGCAGTTCGTAATTAAGGCCACCCATCAGTTCAGGATCGGACATGCGGCCGATACCGATATCCAGCTCGCCGGATTTCAACCCCGCGAGCAGCATGGTGTTATTCATGGTGGCAACCTGAATCGTGGTATGCCGCTGCTGCTTGTGGAACTGGCCAATCACCGGCGGAAGAATGCCCAGCGCGGCGGTGGGCAGGGCACCCACGCGCACCACCTCACTGGAGATCTCCTCTTTTCTGTGCAGCGACTGGCCTGCGGTATTGAGCGCATCCAGCACCTTAACGGCGTGCGTCAGGAACTGTTCGCCCACGATGGTAAGCTGCGCGCCCAGCCGACCGCGGTCGAAAAGACGCGCTCCGGTCAGCTGTTCCAGCTCGTTGAGGGTTTTCGAGAGCGCAGGCTGGCTCAGGTTGAGAGTTTCAGCCGCGCGCCCCAGCGTTCCCTGTTGAGCGACGGCCACAAATGTATGCAAATGGCGCAAGCGTATGCGCTGACTGAACAGACCATTTTTTTCCATAGGCGATGTTAAAAACAGAGCGATGCGGGTGACAAGTTAAGTTGTTTAAATTTGATAACTTGATAGCAAAATATTTTTAACATTTGATCTGTTTGAGTTACAACATGTTTTTAGGCGGGGGAGCAAAAGCGAACGTCCCTGTTCATTTATTGCTCATTGCTGATGGGAAAGAATTGCGGAGTTAGATGACGCCGTCACCGCCGTCAGAGCACCACACCTGGCCGGACGTAAACGAACATTCATCCGAGGCCAGCGTGACGTACAGCGGAGCAATCTCAACCGGCTGGCCAGGACGTCCCAGCGGCGTATCGCCCCCAAACTCCTTCACCTTATCCATCGGCTGCCCGCCGCTGGACTGGAGAACGGTCCAGTAAGGACCGGGGGCAACCGCGTTGACCCGGATGCCCTTAGGACCCAGCTGTTTGGCTAAAGACTTGGTAAACACCGCCAGGCAGGCCTTCGTCTGGGCGTAGTCCAGCAATACGGGGCTGGGCTTCACCGCCTGAACGGAGGAGGTGTTAATGATAACGGACGAGGCTTTCAGGTGGCGCAGCGCCGCCTTGGTGATCCAGAAAGGCGCGTAAACGTTAGTTTTAAACGTGGCGTCAAAGTCTTCGGTGGTCAGCTCTTCCAGAGATTCCCGGTACTGCTGACGGCCAGCGTTATTGATCAAAATATCCAGCCCGCCCAGCTTAGAGACGGCTTCTTCGACCAGATTCTGGCAGAAGGTTTCGTCCCGAATATCTCCCGGCAGCGCGACGGCCTTACGGCCTTCCGCTTTGATCAGGTCGATGACCTCTGCGGCGTCCTTTTCCTCTTCCGGCAGGTAGCTGATGGCGATGTCAGCACCTTCGCGGGCATAGGCGATGGCAACGGCGCGACCGATACCGGAGTCACCGCCGGTGATCAGCGCTTTTTTGCCTGCGAGGCGGCCGTGTCCTTTATAGCTGGTTTCCCCATGATCGGGAACGGGTTGCATCTCTGACGCCAGCCCCGGCGGCGTTTGCGGCTGTTCCGGGAACGGGGGTTGCGGGTAAGCGTTCTTACGTTGTGTATCACTCATAGCTGACTCCTTAAGCCTTGATGGATAGTTGCAGCGTTAACGCTTCGCTGAATTATTTCTGTAAACGATCGACACGGACGACGGCAGGAGATGATTTTTTATCAAGCGAACCGTTGATGCTGATCATCTGATCGGGTTTAACCGTTCTGCCGTCGAAGACTGCCTGGGGAATAATAACGTCGATTTTTCCGGTTTTATCCTGAAATACAAACCTATCGCCGCTACCGTCAATAAGATTACCGCGCAATGAAATTGTCGCACCGTCGTGCATTTGTTTTGCCTGATTGATGGTCATAATACGCGCATCGTCAGTTCCACGATATCCGCTATCCAGCGCGTGGGGTGGCGGCGGTGCGTCGCCTTTTTGTAACCCGCCGTTATTATCCGCCCAGGCAGCCGGAACCAGAAATATTAATAAAGCGTAACAAGGGGATAATTTCATCTGCTATCCTTCATTTTATCGTGTCTTGACTTGTTAAGTATTGTTGCTATTTCTTTATGTGGCAAATGTGATAAGTCCTAAAAACATTCTCATTGAAAATCATGAGCATCTGAAAATAAGCGAAGCGATGTCAATGACCGTGAAGCGTGAGGTGAAAAGTTGCCAGGGATAGATGAGAGTTATCGCTTGCTGACGTTTGAATACGCGCTTCGTCAGATGGATTTTATTGTTATGTTGGCTATGGTTGGGGTGAAAGAATAATAGCATTAAAAACATGGGAGGAATTAAATCTGCCAGGTTAGAACGCAATCATCACATTTAAATTATTCCTTTCGAGAAATCAAAGGGGGAAAGATGAGCACTCTTTTTCACGACAGTAATAATACCGTGTGTGAACTGACGAAAAAACTTGCGAACAAATTAACCGATCTCGGGCTTCGCTTAACCACGGCGGAATCCTGTACCGGGGGAAAGCTCTCGGTTGCGCTTTGTGCGGAAGAGAACACGGCCGATTTTTATGATGTTGGCCTGGTGGTGTTCAGCGATGATGCCAAAACGCGGATCCTGGGCGTTCGTCCTGAGACGCTCGCACGATACACCGCCGTGAGTGAACGGACGGTAACCGAAATGGCCGCCAGCATCCGCGACATTGCCCAGGCCGATATTAGCATCGCCATCAGCGGCTACGCGGGGCCAGAAGGAGGCGACGATGGCACGGCGGCGGGGACGGTCTGCTTTGCGTGGAACATCCGCGGTGAGACCCAAACCCGCACCGTGCTGTTTTCCGGCGAATGTCAGGATGTTGTGGAAAAAGCGGTACATTTTTCGCTGGCTGAACTGGTAGCCATCTTGTCGAAACGCCCTCGCGGTTGATTTCAGGCGGACACGGCGGCTACCATCGCGTTCCTCAGTGGTAGCCTTCAGTATCCGAAACCTTGCCCCGGAAGACGTAGTAGCTCCAGGCGGTGTACACCAGGATCACCGGGATAATCAGTAACGTCCCGACCAGCATAAACAGCTGGCTGGCAGGCGGGGCCGCGGCCTCCCACAGGGTAATGCGCGGCGGGATAATATTGGGCCAAAGGCTGATGCCCAAACCGCTAAACCCGAGGAAGATCAGCCCCAGCGTCAGCAGGAAGGGGCGGGAGTGGCTGGCCGGGTTGCGAGTCAGCCGCCAGATCAGCACGCTGAAGATCCCGACCAGCAGAGGAACCGGCAGGAACCAGAAGAAGTTGGGCAGGGTAAACCAGCGGTCGGCGACGTACTGCCAGCCGAGCGGCGTCCAGACGCTGACCACCGCGATAACCACCATCAGGGCCAGCAGCACGTGGCGGGTTAGTTCGCGCATGCGCTGTTGCAGCGCGCCCTCGCTTTTCATAATCAGCCAGGTGGTGCCCAGCAGCGTGTAGGCGACGACCAGCCCGATGCCGCAGAAGAGGTTGAAGGGGGTGAGCCAGTCCAGCGCCGAACCCACAAACCGCCGCCCCTCAACGTCGAAGCCGTTGATCACGGCGCCTACCACCACGCCCTGGCTGAAGGTGGCGAGCAGGGAGCCGCCGGCAAAGGAGTAGTCCCAGAACCTGCGGTGTGAGGGCGTGGCTTTGAAGCGGAACTCAAAGGCGACGCCGCGAAAAATAAGGCCAATCAGCATCGCGGTGAGGGGAATGGTCAGCGCATCAATAATCACCGCATAGGCCAGCGGAAACGCGCCGAACAGCCCCGCGCCGCCGAGCACCAGCCAGGTCTCGTTACCGTCCCAGACGGGCGCCACGCTGTTGACCATCACGTCGCGCTCTTTTGCATCGCCCACGAAGTTAAACAGCAGGCCAATCCCCAGATCGAAGCCATCCATAATAATGTACATCAGCGTGGCAAAGACGATGATGGCGAACCAGATTACTGAGATATCGACGCCCATCAGATTCTCTCCTCTTCTGATACCGACTCCGCGGCGGAAAGCGGTCGGGCGGGCGTGCCCGAGGTATTTGACGTCAGCGTATCGACGGGCTGCGGGCCTTTTTTAATCAGCCGGATGAGGTAAACATAGCCCACGCCGAACACGGAAGAGTAGACGACGAAGAACGCCAGCAGGCTGATGCTCATTTGCAGGGTGCTGTGCAGCGACACCGCGTCGATGGTGCGCAGGTAGCCATAGACGACCCACGGCTGACGCCCCACTTCGGTGGTCACCCAGCCCGCGAGCAGCGCCAGCAGACCGGCAGGCCCCATACAGAGGGCAAACCAGTGGAAGGGGCGCGAGTGGAACAGGCGGCGACGATAGCGTAGCCAGAGGCTGAGCAGGCCGAGGGTAATCATCAGCAGGCCCATCCCGACCATGATGCGGAACGACCAGAAAACGATGGTCGAGTTGGGACGATCCTCTTTCGGGAAATCCTTCAGCGCCGGGACCTGCTTATCCAGGCTGTGCGTAAGGATCAGGCTGCCGAGCGCGGGGATTTCGAGGCTGTATTTGGTGCGCTCCTCGTCCATATCCGGCAGGCCAAACAGCAGCAGCGGGGTGGCCTCGCCGGGCGGGTTTTCCCAGTGCCCCTCAATGGCGGCAATTTTTGCCGGCTGATGCTCAAGCGTGTTCAGGCCGTGCATATCGCCCACCACCGCCTGAATGGGCGCGACCAGCAGCGCCATCCACATCGCCATGGAGAACATGGTCCGGACGGCGGGCGTGTCGTTACCGCGCAGCAGGTGCCATGCGCCGGACGCGCCGACAAACAGCGCGCTGCTCAGAAACGCGGCGATAGCCATATGAATCAGGCGGTAAGGGAAGGAGGGGTTAAAGACGATGGCCAGCCAGTCCTGCGGAATGACCTGCCCGTTTTCGATAGTGAACCCCTGCGGCGTGTGCATCCAGCTGTTGGAGGCGAGGATCCAGAAGGTCGACATCAGCGTGCCGAGCGCCACCATGCAGGTTGAAAAGAAGTGCAGGCCGGGGCCGACTTTGTTCCAGCCAAACATCATCACGCCGAGGAATCCGGCCTCCAGGAAGAAGGCGGTTAGCACCTCATAGGTCAGAAGCGGGCCGGTAATGCTGCCCGCAAACTGGGAGAACCCGCTCCAGTTGGTGCCAAACTGGTACGCCATCACCAGCCCGGAAACGACGCCCATGCCGAAGTTAACGGCAAATATCTTTAGCCAGAAATGGTATAGCGATCGCCAGACGTCGTTTTTGGTGCGCAGCCACATGCCCTCCAGCACCACCAGGTAGCTGGCGAGACCGATGGTGATCGCGGGAAACAGGATGTGGAACGAGACGGTAAAAGCGAACTGGATTCTGGCCAGATGGAATGCATCAAGTGCGAACATGGTCCGTACCTCTGAAACGATGGGGCACGCGCATTGCCGGCTGCTTTTGCTACCCGGCAAAACCGATTACGGTTTTTATACCGGCGCCTGAATCGGCCCCGATGAGCAGGTCGGAATGCGGATCGCCGTGCCAACTTCCGCGAACCTCTCTACCTAAAGATAGAGTGTAGTCCGTGTTGGCAAAATCCTCTCCCGGCGGCGTTAGACCGGGCTATTTTTTCGCTTCGACACCCGACGCGTCTGAACGCAGCAGGAACTGTTCCGTGGTTTGCGGAATGTGGCGAATCAGCCAGTCGGCCATTTCACGCTCTTCCGCGAGAATCGTCTCGATAGCGGGGACCGAGGCGACGTCGCCTGCTTTTTTTGCCGCAGCGAGCAGGGAGGTATAGCAGGCTATTTCAAACTGTTCGAAGACATAGCCGCTGATTGACCCCTTAACGATCTCGTCAGAAGGGAACATGCCGCCGATGGATTGACCCAGCGCCGCCATTTTGCTCATCGAGTCTTTTAAGACCGAACGGGAAATATCATTCCGATCGAGGATTTCCTCCAGCAATGTAATTTGCCGTTTTGTCTCATTAATATGCTGTTCAATTCTGGCGCGAACATCAGGATAATTATCGATGCGGCTAGCCATGGATTCCAGCATAGATTCGGCTTGCTTTTCCATCGCATGGGCATCGCGTAGCCAGTCATGGTAGTGTTCTACGTGATTCATCATTGTATCCTCATTAGGTGTTCGCTTATTTAGTTTCACTTTCAGCAGCCTGATCGGCACGTGCGGCACTGTAGCCAGATAAATGGCCGACAATATTGGCATAGATACTGATAATAATGACCCACAGCACGCTGCTCTTCCACCATATTACGGAAGGAATGGCGAGAATGAACCATATTATAGCTGCCGCTAAATGGCACCGTTTAATTGTCCTGGGACTGATGCTCATTTTATTTAACCTGTGTTATAGCGTCATTTTTGCGCTTTTTGGTTAATGTTTCCAACGGCCAGGTCGGTGAGTTTAAGGTCGGTCTCTTTTTCTTCTTCCAGCGTTTCGGCAAGAAGCTTAACGGCTTTTTTATAGCCCAGCTGTTCTGCTAAGGTGGCAAGGGTGCCGTAGCTGGCTATTTCGTAATGCTCGACTTTTTGCGCGGCGGCAATTAACGCGGCATCACGCACTTCATTTTTTTCCGTGCTCTCGATAACTTCGTTGGCTTCTTCAATTAAGCCTTCCATCGCCACGCACTTCATGCGTTTGATCTTAATCCCGTCTTCCTGCTCGACGATCTGGTCAATACGTTCGATTTGACCCTGAGTCTCTTCCAGGTGGGCGGTAAAGGCGGCGCTCAGCTTCTCGCTGGAGGCGGCGCGGGCGAGCTTGCTCAGCGCACGGGTAAGCTGCTTTTCTGCACTGTAGGTATCCGATAGTAGATGAATAAAAACATCCTCAACACTTTTCATATTCATAATAATTACGCTCCGGTAAAATAAAGAAAGGGTACTGCGAGCTTTTCAGCCCGCAGCATGCTCTCGGTTTTATTAAAAGAGTTTTAAATAAGATTAGGAGTTATCAGACTTACGGCCTCCGCCGTGACTGTTCTGTCCCCCCTTCTTGCCAGCTTCAGATGCGCGTTGCGGATCGTTTTTAAAATTACCGCCGCTGTGCTGGCCACCTTTACGTCCAGCTTCTGATGCTTTATCACGGTCTTCAGCGAAATTACCGGAACCACCACGATGCTCTGCCATATTAAACCTCATAGTCATATATTGGTTATGTCAGTACGATACGAAAATATTCCGTATCACTCGTCGTTCGAGTAATAACTCTAGTCGCTGTGCGTCATCCGTCAAATGCGTTTTGCTTTTTGCGGTTGCGTTATTTTTAAATATTGGAGGATTTGCGCTTCGCTTAAAATGGAAATATGGATAGGCAGGAAGGACTTGTAAACAACCATTAAGATTAATCCTAACTTCGGGCTAAAAATTTGAAAGGTGAGAATAAAAATAATGGTGTGCTCAAAGTGGTTTATTTGCAGCTTCGGGAAAGGCAAAAAATACTCCTTTATAGCTAGAAAGCGGAACCCTAAATAATTATAAGGAAAATCCTGGATAAAAGCGTTCCGGTCAAAAGGGCGGTTCCACCGGGCCGGTTCTGGGGCCAGTAGCACACGGTTTGACCACTGTCGTCTTAAGATCACAAATCAGAAATTCTTCCCCCCGGAAGGAACGGGTTTCTCTACACTCCAGGTAATATTCACTGGAGGCATGACATCATGGCGAACACCATCACGGCTGATGATATTCGGGAACGCTTTTCGCAGGCTATGTCGGCGATGTACCAGCAGGAAGTTCCGCAGTACGGCACCTTGCTCGAACTGGTTGCGGACGTCAACCTGGCGGTTCTGGAAAATAATCCACTATTACATGAACAACTGGCTAACGCCGATGAGCTTGCGCGCCTGAACGTCGAGCGTCACGGGGCGATCCGCGTCGGCACGGCGCAGGAGCTGTCTACCCTGCGCCGCATGTTTGCCATCATGGGCATGTACCCGGTCAGCTACTACGATCTCTCTCAGGCGGGGGTGCCGGTCCACTCCACGGCGTTTCGCCCGATCGATGACGCCGCCCTGTGCCGTAATCCGTTTCGCATCTTTACCTCGCTGCTGCGCCTTGAGCTGATTGACAACGTTGCGCTGCGCGAGCGGGCGGCAGAAATTCTGTCTCACCGGAACATCTTCACCCCGCGCTGTCTGGCGCTTCTCGATCTGCATGAGTCGGAAGGGCAGTTTACCGACGCGCAGGCGCGCGAGTTTGTGCAGGAAGCGTTAGAAACCTTCCGCTGGCACCGTCATGCGACGGTCGACCAGGAAACTTACCTCGCCCTGAGCAACGAGCACAGGCTGATAGCCGACGTGGTCTGCTTCCCGGGCTGCCACATCAACCACCTCACGCCGCGCACGCTGGATATCGACCGGGCACAGGAGCTGATGCCGAAGTACGGCATTGAGCCAAAAATTCTGATTGAAGGCCCGCCGCGCCGCGAGGTTCCCGTCCTGCTGCGTCAAACCAGCTTTAAGGCGCTGGAAGAACCGGTGCTGTTTGCCGGTGAACATAAGGGCACCCACACCGCGCGCTTCGGTGAAATTGAACAGCGCGGCGTGGCGCTGACCCCTAAAGGCCGTGAGCTGTACGATAGCCTCCTTGCCCAGGCCGGAACGGGTAAAGATAACCTGACGCACCAGCTGCATCTGCGGGAGGTCTTTAGCGCCTTCCCGGACAGCGAGCTGTTAATGCGTCGTCAGGGGCTGGCGTATTTCCGCTACCGTCTGACGCCAGCGGGAGAAGCGCATCGCCATGCGTTCCGCCCGGGAGACGATCCGCAGCCGCTGATTGAGCGGGGATGGGTAGTGGCCCAGCCGATCACCTACGAAGATTTCCTCCCGGTGAGCGCCGCCGGGATTTTCCAGTCCAATCTCGGGAATGAAACCCAGGCGCGAAGCCACGGTAACGCCAGCCGCGAGGCGTTTGAAGCCGCGCTCGGCTGCCCGGTGCATGACGAGTTCGCCCTCTATGAGGAGGCTGAGACGCGCAGCAAACAGCGTTGCGGTTTGCTCTGAAACCGTTACTCTGCTGGGGTGTGATGGAAAAAAAATAAGGTCGTTATGCAACATCTTTCCACCCCTGTAGTTGAAACGCGCCAGGGCGCGCTGTCTGGCTTAACCGATGAAAACGTCCACCTCTGGTGCGGTATTCCCTACGCCGCACCGCCCGTAGGCGAGTGGCGGTGGCGTTCGCCCAGGCCGCCCGAACGCTGGGATGGCGTTCGCGAGGCCACCGTCTTTTCGGCCTCAAGCTGGCAAAGCAGCGAGTATTGTCAGGAGCTGGGCGGGGGCGATCCGGGCTCCTTCTCTGAAGATTGCCTCTATCTGAACGTCTGGTCTCCCGTTGACCGTAGCGGGCCGCTTCCGGTTATGGTGTGGCTGCACGGCGGCGGGTTTACCGTTGGCGCGGGTTGCTTGCCGCCCTATAACGGTAAAGCGCTGGCCACGCGCGGCGTGGTTATCGTGACAATCAACTACCGCCTCGGTCATCTCGGCTTTTTTGCCCATCCCGCGCTGGAGGGCGAGGAAGATCGCGTGGTGCATAATTTTGCCCTGCTGGATCAGATCGCCGCGCTGGAATGGGTGCGGGAGAATATTGCCGCGTTTGGTGGCGATCCTGACAATGTGACCCTGTTTGGCGAATCCGCCGGCGCGCGCAGCGTGCTCTCTCTGCTGGCCTCGCCGCTGGCAGAAGGGCTGTTCCATAAGGCGATTGTGCAAAGCGGATACACCCTGCCGGACACGCCGCGCGAGCAGGCCCTGCAAAAAGGGGAGGCGCTGGCCGCCCATTTCGGGCTGGAAAATGCGACGGCGGAGCAGCTGCGGGCCATTCCGCCCGAGGCGTTCTGGCCGCTCGCCGCGCCGCTCAACGTCGCTCCGGCGCCCATCGTGGGGGACTGCGTTCTGCCGGAAGCGATGCTGGACGTCTTTTTCGCTGCGCGCCAGCATCCGGTACCGGTGATGATTGGCTCTAACAGCGATGAGGCCAGCGTGATGGCGGTATTTGGCGTCGATCTCGCCGGACAAATTCAGAAGCTGCGCCGGGAGCGCCGCTTCGGGCTGGGGCTGATTAAGCTGCTCTATCCGGGCGTGAAGGGCGATGAAGAGCTGGGCAGGCAGGTGTGCCGCGACATGGCCTTTACCACGATGGGCTACGTGGTGATGCAGGCTCAGCAGCGTGTCGGCGGCTTGTGCTGGCGCTATTGGTTTGACTATGTCGCCGAAGCGGAGCATGGAACCTACGTTAACGGCGCGTGGCACGGCAACGAAGTGCCCTACGTTTTCGATACCCTCGGCCAGGTGGAGCCTTCACGTCAGTACGTCAACGAGCGGGATCTGCAGTTTGCGGCGCAGGTAGCGGATTACTGGGTGAGCTTCGCGCGTGAAGCGGGATCTCGCGACAGCCTGCCCGGACCGACGCACTGGCCCGCGTGTCGTAAAGGGCGGGACGTTCTGTTACGCATTGGCGTGAATAAACATGCAGATTTCAGGCTTGAAAACCGCTTTATGCGCGCCCGCATGAGCCTCTTCAAACGGGTGATGAAGCACCACGTCAGCCTCGATTAAGCAAACAGGCGCGAAACGCCGCCAGTCCATTCTCCTCGGCTGGCGTTTCGCGGAGCACCAGCCGGTAGCTCGCGCCGGTTTTGATGCTGGTTTCATAAGGCCGCATTAGCCTTCCCGCGCGGACATCCTCGGCCACCAGCGTTTCGTCGGCAATGGCGACGCCCAGCCCCTGAATGGCGGCGGTAATGGCAAGATCCATCGTGTCGAAGTGTTGATTTTTGTGCATGGCAAAGCCGGGACCTTCCTGCTTCGTCAGCCACAGCGACCAGTCTGTTTTATCCCTTGTCGGATGCAGGAACGTCAGCGATCCCAGCGCTGCACCCGCCCGCACCGGGCTTATCACCGGCGTGAGCGCCTCTTCGAACAGCAGATCGCCTGCGCTCATGTGCGTGCCGAACACGATGGCCGCGTCGTAAGATTCGGTTTTGAAATTGACGTTGTGATCGGTGGTGGTGGTCAGGGCAATCTGCAGATCCGGCTGCTCGCGCTCCACCTCCAGCAGGCGCGGCACCAGCCAGCGCATGGCGCAGGTAGGGGCCTTAAGCCTGATCGCGGTGTGCGGGCTTCGGGCCCGATCGGCCACGGTCAGCAGGTGTTCGAAAGCAGACTGCAGTTCCGGGAGCAGGGCGCTGCCCTGGGAAGAGAGGCGCAGGCCGCGCGCGTGGCGTTCAAACAGCGGAAAGCCAAACCACGCCTCAAGGGAGGCAATCTTACGGCTTACGGCCCCCTGCGTCAGGCAAAGCTCCGCGGCAGCATGGGTCAGATTGAGGTGACGCGCGGTGACTAAAAATGCGTCAATGGCATTGAGCGGGAGCGAACGGCGCGACATAAAAATACCTCAGCTATGCATTTTTCTCATGGCTATTATGACAACAATTCGATTGTCCCGACAGCAGAGATATTGTTTGAATAGTTATGCAATGTCCATGAGAAGGGAAAGAGGATGACTTTACAAACGCCCGTGCAGACTCGCTCCAAACTGCCCGATGTGGGTACCACCATTTTTACCGTTATCGGCCAGCTCTCGGCGCAGCATAACGCCATTAACCTTTCTCAGGGCGCACCGAATTTTTCCTGTGACCCGAAGCTGATTGCGGGCGTCACCCGCGCAATGGAGGAGGGGCATAACCAGTACGCGTCGATGACCGGTCTGCAGCCGCTCAAAGAGCGCATTGCCGATAAAATCGCCGCGCTCTACGGCACGCAGTATGACCCGGCCAGCGAGGTGCTGGTGACCGCCAGCGCCAGCGAAGGGCTCTATTCCGCCATCAGCGGGCTGGTGCATCCGGGAGATGAGGTGATCTACTTTGAGCCCTCCTTTGACAGCTACGCGCCCATTGTTCGCCTGCAGGGGGCAACGCCGGTTGCCATCAGGCTCACGGTGCCGGATTTTGCCGTCAACTGGGACGAGGTCCGCGCTGCCATCACCCCGCGCACGCGGATGATCATCATCAATACGCCGCACAACCCGAGCGGTCAGGTCTTCTCGGCCAATGATCTGCAGCAGCTGGCGGCGCTGACGCGCAACACGGACATCATTATTTTGTCTGACGAAGTGTATGAACATGTCGTTTTCGACGGTGAGCCGCACCACGGGATGGCCACGCACCCGCAGCTGGCGGAGCGCAGCGTGATTATTTCTTCTTTTGGAAAAACCTATCACGTCACCGGGTGGCGCGTGGGGTACTGTGTTGCTCCGGCGGTACTGATGGACGAGATTTGTAAAGTCCATCAATTTTTGATGTTTTCTGCCGATACGCCAATGCAGCACGCGTTTGCTGAACATATGGTCGACCCGCAAACCTGGCTGTCGCTGTCGGCGTTTTACCAGCGTAAGCGCGATCTGCTGCAGAGTCTGCTGGCCGATTCGCCGTTCACGCTGCTGCCCAGCGCCGGATCGTTCTTCATGCTGGCGGACTACAGCCAGTTCAGCGACGAGCGCGACAGCGAGCTGGTGAAGCGGCTCATCGTCGAGTACGGTGTTGCCACCATACCGCTGTCGGCGTTTTATGCGGACGGCACGGATAATAAATTGATTCGTCTCTCTTTTGCGAAAGACGAGTCGACGTTACGGGCAGGTGCCCAGGCCCTGTGTCGGGTTAAACCACGCTGAGATAAGCTCTGAGGAGTTGTTGATGAAATTACGCGCGCTAGTTGTCGGCATGGGATTGCTGTGTACCTTTTCCTCCTTCGCGGCGTCCGAGCTGCGTTACGGCCTGGAAGCGGAATATCCGCCGTTTGAGAGCCGCAATGCGGCGGGCGAAATGGAAGGGTTTGACGTGGAGCTGGGGAATGCCATCTGCAAAGCGGCTGCGCTGAAGTGCAGCTGGGTGGAAACCGCGTTTGACGCCTTGATTCCGGGGCTGGTGGCGAAGAAGTTTGACGCCATTAACTCGGCGATGAACATTACCGAGCAGCGCCGCAAGAGCATTGATTTTACCCAGCCGATCTACCGTATTCCGTCGCAGCTGGTCGGCAAGGCCGGTACGGCGGTTGAGGCCACGCCAGAAGGGCTGAAGGGCAAAACCATCGGCGTACTGCAGGGCTCAATTCAGGAAACCTACGCGAAAGAGCACTGGGAAAAGCAGGGTGTCACCGTGGTGTCTTATAAAGATCAGAATATGGCCTGGGGCGACCTGCTGAATGGCCGCATTGACGCCTCGCTGGTGATGTCCGCGGCCGGGCAGGCGGGTTTCCTCAGCAAGCCGCAGGGTAAAGGGTTTGGCTTCATCGGCAAGCCGGTGTCTGACGACACGATCCTCGGCAGCGGGATCGGCTTTGGGCTGCGCAAGGGTGACGAGGCCACCAAAAAGCAGCTTGATGCCGCGATTGATAAAGTACGTGCCGACGGCACGATCGCTAAACTCGCTGATAAGTACTTCCCGGGTATCGATGTCAGCGTAAAATAACCACCTCATTAGCCCCGGCGAACGATGTCGCGCCGGGGCATTTTTCTACACATATTCCAGGCTTTCTTTACACCACTTTCGGGCCGTTCTGGTCGACAGAAAATATTTCTCGGTTTGTTCATATAATCACCGGCCAACAATTGGATTCTTAACCATTTTTGTTTAGGCTGTGCGTTCTTTCTTGCCGTCATTTCGCCGAGCGCGGAACACATTCACACGACCATAAGGACGTTTTTCCAGGCATGAATCGCAGACGTTTTCTAAAAGGCTCGCTGGCAGTGGCAGCCCTGAGCGGCACCTCTGGCCTTGCTTCCCTGTTTTCCAACGCGGCATACGCTGCCGACTCTGACATTGCTGACGGCCAGAGCCGTCGTTTTGACTTCTCCGTACTGCAATCCATGGCGCATGATCTGGCGAAAACCCCGTGGGGTGGCGCGCCGCGTCCGCTGCCGGAGACGCTGGCGACCATGACGCCGCAGGCGTATAACGCCATCCGCTACGATGAGAAGCAGTCTCTGTGGAACAACATTGAAGGGCGTCAGCTGGACGTGCAGTTCTTCCATATGGGAATGGGGTTCCGCCGCCGCGTGCGGATGTTCTCGCTGGACCAGTCCACCTCAATGGCGCGCGAGATCCACTTCCGTCCTGAGCTGTTCAGCTACGGTGAAACGGGTGTGGATACCAAACAGCTGGAGGGGCAAAGCGATCTTGGCTTTGCGGGCTTCCGCGCCTTTAAGGCGCCGGAGCTGGCGCGTCGCGATATCGTCTCTTTCCTGGGTGCGAGCTATTTCCGCGCGGTGGATGACACCTACCAGTACGGCCTCTCCGCACGTGGTCTGGCAGTAGACACCTTTACCGACACGCCGGAAGAGTTCCCGGACTTTACCGCCTTCTGGTTTGAAACCGTCAAGCCTGGCGACACCACCTTTACCGTTTATACGCTGCTCGATAGCCCGAGCATTACCGGTGCCTACAAGTTCGTGATCCACTGCGAGAAGAGCCAGGTGATTATGGAGGTGGAAAACCATCTCTACGCGCGTAAGGACATCAAGCAGCTCGGCATCGCGCCGATGACCAGCATGTTCAGCTGCGGCAATAACGAACGCCGCATGTGCGATACCATTCACCCGCAAATTCATGACTCCGACCGCCTGGCGATGTGGCGTGGGAACGGAGAGTGGATCTGCCGTCCGCTGAACAATCCGCAGAAGCTGCAGTTCAACGCCTATATGGATAAAAACCCGAAAGGGTTCGGCCTGCTGCAGCTTGACCGCGATTTTTCGCACTATCAGGACGTGATGGGCTGGTATAACAAACGCCCGAGCCTGTGGGTTGAGCCGCGTAACGACTGGGGTAAAGGCGCGGTTGGCCTGATGGAGATCCCGACCACCGGTGAAACGCTGGATAACGTGGTCTGCTTCTGGCAGCCGGAAAAAGCGGTGAAGGCGGGCGACGAGCTGGACTTCAAATATCGTCTGTACTGGAGCGCCATGCCGCCGGTGCGTTCCCCGCTGGCCAACGTTTTCGCGACCCGTACCGGCATGGGCGGGTTCCCGGAAGGCTGGGCGCCGGGCGAAAATTACCCGAAAGTGTGGGCCCGTCGCTTCGCGATCGACTTCGTCGGCGGTGACCTGAAGGCCGCTGCGCCAAAAGGCATCGAGCCGGTGATTACGCTCTCCAGCGGTGAAGCGAAGCAGGTTGAGATCCTCTACGTTGAGCCGTTTGACGGCTATCGCATTCTGTTTGACTGGTACCCGACCTCGGATTCAACCGAGCCGGTAGATATGCGCCTGTTCCTGCGCTGCCAGGGCGACGCCATCAGCGAAACCTGGCTGTACCAGTATTTCCCACCGGCGCCGGATAAACGTCAGTATGTTGACGACCGGGTAATGCGTTAACGCTTGTGGGATTGTGCCGGGTGGCGGCTTCGCCTTACCCGGCCTACTCTGGACGCATTTGTAGGCCGGGTAAGCGTTAGCGCCACCCGGCAATAGAGAGGCACCATGTCTTCAGAAATTATCCCCGTTTCCCAGGATATCGAACTTCGCGCCGTCGAAGAGCGCTACACCGCCGAGCTGCACAATCTCGTCGTCAAAAACAGAACCTTTCTGCAAACCGCCTTTGACTGGGCGCAGCACGCGGGCAGCGAAGAGGATACCCGCCGCAACGTGCAGAGCAATCAGATGCTGCACCAGCGCGGCTACGCCAAAATGTTTTTGATCTTTAAGGATGATGCGCTGGCTGGCGTGCTGTCTTTCAACACGATTGAACCCACTAACAAGGCTGGCTATATCGGTTACTGGCTGGATGAAGACCACCAGGGGCAGGGCATTCTCTCCCGTTCGCTGCAGGCATTTATGCGCTACTATGCCGAACGCGGTGAGATCCGCCGCTTTGTGATTAAGTGTCGGGTGGCTAATCGGCACAGCAACAGCGTTGCCGTGCGCAATGGTTTCACCCTGGAAGGCTGCCTGCGGGAAGCGGAATACCTGAATGGCCGCTTTGAGGATGTAAACATCTACGGAAAAATTTATAGCCTATAACGCCCCCAGCAGCGGGGTGCGGGTGATGCGCTGGTCGCCGTTAACCACCTTTTCGCCGCGCAGGTGAATGCTCTCTCCGGCAAACGCTTCAATGACCGCATCGTCGGTGATTTCCACCCGATGCCCAATCAGCACATCGCCGCTGATCCGCGCCCGCCCCTGAATCACCACCTTATCATCCAGCATGATCGGCCCGCCGCGCAGCCACGCCTGGCCGCCAATCAGAACGTGGTGCTTGATGACGCAGTTTCCTTCCACCACGGCATTCTCCGCAATCTGAGAGCTGTAGCGCACCGTCGGAATAGCATCCTCGTCAAAGCCGGCAATCACGCGGGCGTTGCCATAGACTTTTGCGCAGTCGCACACCCAGACGTTATTCAGGTCGTTACCTTCGAGAATGGCCTTGTCGAAGACTTCGGCCCGGTGCTCGACAAAGGCAAAATTGACCATCGCCTCGCCGTAGATTTGCGCCTGGTGCACAACGCGCGATTGGCTCACCGTCGCCTTATCGTAGATTCGCAAGATCTGTTCATGGTCTGGCGTTAACCCTTTGGCGGCAATGACCACGCTGTGATGCAGCACGCGCGCCTCACCGTAAATATGGCACTCGCCCCGCACGCAGGATTGCTGAATGGTGACGTTGTCACTTATTCGCGCGCCGTGGCTGACCTCCGCCCCGTCCAGCCAGCAGCTGCCGCCGATACGGGCATCATGGCTGATGATGCAAGGTAGGGTAAGACGCGCGTTGCCGGACACCGTTGCACCGGCGAACACCACGCTGTTTTCGTCATAGATCCAACAATCACCGTCCTGCGAGAGAGCGTGCGCATCGTCTATCCAGCCGCCCCTGGTGCCGGCCTTCACGTCGTTAAAATCCACTGTCGCGATAATCTGTCGCAGCGCCGTTGAGTGTGCCGTCTCGCCGTTTTTCCACTGCCAGATGCGCGTCTCGTCGCTAAGGCGATATTTGTTCATCGTTATGTCTCTGAAAAGCGTCTTCACTAAACGTAGCAAATTTTTCGGTTTTCGAACGGTTGGCAACCCGACGGTAAACGCCTTAAAATGGCATTCAGGATGCACGTTAAACTTACGCAGGATCAGGAAAAAACGAATGACCGTCGATGAGAATTACTTCACAGAGAAATATGGTTTAACCCGAACCCATTCAGAGGTACTGTACAGCGCGGAGAGGGTGAAGCCCGGTAAAACGCTGGATCTGGGCTGCGGCAACGGCCGTAACAGCCTGTATCTGGCGGCTAACGGCTACGAGGTGACCGCGTGGGACAAGAACCCAATGAGCATCGACAATATCGAGCGCATCAGGGCGGAAGAAGGGATCGACAACCTCCAAACGGCGGTTAAAGATCTCAATAACCTGCGCTTTGACGGTGAATACGATTTTATTCTCTCCACCGTGGTGCTGATGTTCCTGGAGCCAGAAACTATCCCGGGCCTAATCGCCAACATGCAGCGCTGCACAAGGCCGGGCGGCTACAACCTGATTGTTGCCGCCATGGACACGGCGGATTACCCGTGTACCGTCGGCTTCCCGTTTGCGTTTAAAAGCGGTGAGCTGAGCAACTACTATGAAGGCTGGGCGTTGCTCAAATACAACGAAGACGTTGGCGAACTGCACCGCACGGATGAAAACGGTAACCGCATCAAGCTGCGCTTTGCCACGATGCTGGCACGTAAACCCGCTTAACGGGCGGCCAGCAGACAGATTTGCAGCGCAGTCTTGTAAGAAGCCTCAAATGACGACAGCGGCAGAAATTCAAACTTCGAGTGGAAGTTGTGCGCGCCGGTGAAAAAGTTCGGCGTGAGCAGCCCTTTAGCCGAAAGCGCCGCGCCGTCCGTGCCGCCGCGCATTGGCGTTGGCTTCGGCGTGATGCCGAGTGACTCCATCGCCTCGAACATCAGGTCGATAGCGCGCCGGTCTTCACCCACCGCATTGCTGATATTGCTGTAGGTATCTTCAATGCGATAGTCCACGCTGGCCGTCGGATGTTGGGCGGCAATCAGCGCGGCCACGTCGGCAATCTGCTGCTTGCGGGCGGCAAAGCCGTCCTTGTCAAAATCACGGATGTTCGCCTTAAGCACGGCCTCGTTCTGCCCGGCCTGAATGCCGTTAAACCAGATATAGCCTTCACGCCCCTCGGTGCACTCCGGCGTCTGCTGGCGGTCAAAATGGCTGATGAAGTCGGTTGCCATCAGCAGAGGGTTCACCAGCACGCCTTTGGCGGACATCGGGTGCGCCGTCACGCCGGTAAAGCGGATCTCCGCAGCGGCCGCATTAAAGTTCTCGTAGACAATTTCACCCAGCTCGCAGCAGTCGATGGTCCAGGCAAAGTCGACGTCGAAGCGCTTAAGATCCAGCGCCTTGGCGCCGTTCAGGCCGATCTCCTCGTCAGGCACAAACGCCACGACGATATCCCCGTGCCGATGCTCCGCCGTCAGGTTTTCCAGCACCGTCATGACCACCGTTACGGCGGATTTATTATCCGCGCCCAGAACGCTGGTTCCGTCGCTGAAAATAATCTCCTCATTCGGATAAGCCAGAATTTCAGGATGCTCTTTTACCCTCAGCCAGATGTCTTTCTCTTTATTCAGGCAGAGATCTTCACCGGTAAACGTTAATATTTGTGGATGAATATCCGGTGATAAACCCACGTCTACGGTATCAATATGGGTAATAAAGCCAATGCGCGGCGCGCCGGGCACGTTGCCTTTTTTTACCGCCGTTACCGTGGCGAATTCATCAATCACAATATCGTCTAAACCCAGCTGTGCCAGCTCCTGCGCCAGCTCGCGCGCCATGTCGTGCTGGCCCGGCGTTGAGGGCAGGGTGTTGACTTTGGGATCGCTCTGGCTGGTGATAGCGAGATAGCGGAAAAAACGGTGCGTTAATTGTCTGGAAAGCGGCGAGCCCATAGTGATTTGTTCCTTATTTATTTTTCGGGTGTTTGCCACATCACTTTAATGTTATTTATGAAACGGCAAAAGAATTAATTAGCCGTCGAATTAAAAAGACAGGAATAAATGATGAACAGCAGACTCACAACTTTCACACTGGCGCTCGCGGCACTGACGGTCAGCTCGGCTGTCGCCGCGAAAACGCTGGTGTATTGCTCCGAAGGATCGCCGGAAAACTTTAACCCTCAGCTATACACCTCGGGAACCAGCGTGGACGCCAGCGCCGTGCCGGTCTATAACCGGCTGGTTGATTTCAAACCCGGCACCACGGAGCTGGTGCCAAGCCTGGCAGAACGCTGGGAGGTGAGCGACGACGGCAAGGTGTATACCTTCCATTTGCGCAAAGGCGTTAAATTCCAGAGCAATAAGTCCTTCACGCCGACGCGCGACCTGAACGCCGACGACGTGATTTTCTCATTTATGCGTCAGAAAGATGCGAATCATCCCTACCATAACGTTTCAAACGGCAGCTACGCCAACTTCGAAAGCCTGGAGTTTGGCAGCCTGATAACCGCGATTGATAAAGTCGACGACCACACCGTGCGCTTCACCCTGGCGCACCCGGAAGCGCCGTTTGTTGCCGATTTGGCCTGGTATTTTGCTTCGATCCTTTCCGCGGAATACGCCGACGCGATGCTGAAAGCGGGCACGCCGGAGAAGGTGGATATGGAGCCCATCGGCACCGGGCCGTTCAGGCTGGCGCAGTATCAGAAGGATTCCCGGATCCTGTTCACGGCGTTTGCCGACTACTGGCAGGGGAAATCGAAGCTCGATCGGCTGGTGTTCAGCATCACGCCGGATGCCTCCGTGCGGTTTGCCAAACTTGAGAAGAACGAATGCCAGGTGATGCCGTTCCCGAACCCGGCGGACCTGCCGCGTATGAAGGCCAACAAGGACATCAACCTGATGAGCAAAGCCGGGTTGAATACCGGTTTTCTGGCGTTTAATACCCAAAAGCCGCCGCTGGATAACGTCAAGGTCCGCCAGGCGCTGGCGATGGCGATCAATAAACCGGCCATCATTGAGGCGGTATTCCACGGTACCGGCACCGTAGCGAAGAGTCTGCTGCCGCCGGGCGTCTGGAGCGCCGACAGCGCGCTTAAGGATGACGATTACGATCCCGAAAAGGCGAAGGCGCTGCTGAAAGAGGCCGGTTTTGCCGGCGGCGTGAGCATCGACCTGTGGGCGATGCCGGTGCAGCGTCCGTACAATCCGAATGCGAAACGCATGGCGGAGATGATCCAGGCCGACTGGGCGAAAGTCGGCGTACAGACCCACATCGTTACCTACGAATGGGGCGAATACCTGAAACGCGTGAAGGGGGGTGAGCATCAGGCCGCGCTGATGGGCTGGACCACCGCCACGGGCGATCCTGACAACTTCTTTGGCCCACTGTTTACCTGCACCTCGGCAAACGGCGGATCAAACTCGGCGAAGTGGTGTTATAAGCCTTTTGATCAAATCATTGCGCAAGCAAAATCCACCACCGATCGCGATAAACGCGTGGCGCTGTATAAAGAGGCTCAGCAGATGATGCACGATCAAATGCCAGCAGTAATGATTGCACATTCAACCATTTTCGAACCGGTGCGCAAGGAGGTAACGGGATATGAAATCGACCCGTTTGGTAAGCATCTTTTCTGGCAAGTGGATATAAATCAGTAGTTTTTCACTGCCCGGCACGCCGCCGGGCAGTCTTTTCGCAATTTGTGCTCCCCGCATCATTTTTTGTCACAACAGACCTACCCGTCTTTTGCTATAACTTCAAATGCATACTTGCAGATAACATGGAAAACTATCATGCGTACTCAAACTTTTTTTAAAGTTGCAGCGCTTTCTGGTCTATTGGCTTTGGCGGGCTGTTCTTCAAAAGTCGCCGCGCCAGAACAATACTCTGGCTTTTTAAAAGACTACTCCGGCCTGCAGCAGACGACGTCTGCGACGGGCAAAGCCACGCTGCGTTGGGTTGATCCTTCCTACAACGAAGCTAATTACGACAGCATTATCTGGACGCCGGTCACCTATTACCCAACGCCTAAGCCCTCCACGCAAATCGGGCAAAAAACGCTTGATGAGCTGCTCAACTACACCAATACCAAATTGAAAGCTGCTGCAGGTACGCGCAAGCCGATTGTGACCACGCCGGGTAAACATAGCCTGATTTTCCGCGGCGCGATTACCGGGGTGAGTTCGCAGAAAGAAGGGCTGCAGTTCTATGAAGTGGTGCCCGTTGCGCTGGTGGTTGCCGGTACGCAGATGGCAACCGGACACCGCACCATGGATACCCATCTTTTCTTTGAAGGCGAGCTGATCGATGCGGCCACCAACAAACCGGTCATGAAGGTGGTGCGTAAAGGTGAAGGTAAAGAGGTGAATAACGAAAATACGCCTGTGACCTTTGCGACGCTGAAGCAGGTTGTTGACGACATGGCGACGGATGCCACCATGTTTGATGTGAAAAAGACCGCAAAATAACTGAAAACGGCCTGCACAATGCAGGCCGTTTTGTTCACGCCGTTCGCAAGCGCCTGAACCAGGTTTCCGGTTTGGTAAACATCACCATATTCCCCCCCAGTATCAGCATCAGTCCCACAATGCCGTTGATATGCCAGACGTAGCCTTCATACACCGTGGAGATGGACAACGCCACCAGCGGGAAAAGCAGCGTGCTGTAGGCCGCTTTGCCCGGACCAATGCGGCCCACCAGGGTAAAGTACGCGCCAAAAGCAATCACCGAGCCAAACAGGGCCAGATAAACCAGAGCGCCGAGATAGCTCACCGTCCATTCCGGCACAAAGCTATCGCCTCTGAACAGCGCAATGCAGCCCATCACCAGCGTGCCGTAGAGCATCGCCCAGGCGTTGGTGGTCATGGTTTCCAGACCTCTGCGCTGATGGCGCATGCTGATCATATTGCCCAGCGAGAAGCCGTAGGTGCCAAGCGCGGAGAGGCCGATTCCAGTCAGGAGCGACGCGCTCCAGCCGCTGGCGAGCAGATCGTCCCAGAAGAGGGTGACGATCCCGACCAGGCCCAGCGCCGCCGCCGCCCAGAAACGCGCGGGCGGGCGCTGCCCGAAGAAAATAAAGCTGTTAATGGCGTTATAGAGCACCGCCATGGAGAAGATTACCGACTCCAGCCCGGTGTTGATGTGCGAGGCGGCGGTGTAAAAACACCAGAAGTTAAAGCAGAAAACGCAGCACCCCTGGAGCAGGCAATAAAGGTGATCCCGCAGTGCCAGCGTGCGCAGGCGGCGCAGGGCGATTAACACCACCATCATCGTGAGGCTGGCGACGGCGAAACGCCAGAAAATAGAGACGGGCGCGGCTACGGGACCCTGCTGCAGGAAAATCGCAATCCAGGTGGTTCCCCAGATGATCACCACCAGTCCGTATAATAATGCGTTCATATTTTTTCTCTTCTCAAACCACGGAAGCCCGCAGTATGGCGCTGAGAACCGCACCTGGCTTTCACCGGCTTGCGGGTGACTTGCAAAATCTTGCGCTTTTTTCTTCCACAGGGTCTGGCAACGCGAGACAACTCTTCTTAGACTGATGTTCCGAACCATCATGCGCTAACGGTTATGTCTCACGCTTACGATACCTTTGAAACGCTTTGCCAACAGAATGCGGTCCTGCGGGAGACCGTCTCGCTGAATTCGGGTATTCAGCTGGCAGCGTGGTACAACAAGCACGATACGATAACGGTAAAAAGTAATCACCATACCCTCAGCCTGTACGTGGCGGACGGCTACGAAAGCTATCAAAAAACGCCCGGCGGCTGGAAGAACGGCGGAGGACCGGACCGTTTCTGCCTGATGCCCAAGGAGAGCGAATCGACGTGGGATATCCGTGACGACCTGTCGTTTGTGCATCTCTACTGCACCGATGAACACCTGCGCGACGTGGGGGAAAAGATCTGGGACAAGCGGCCGCTTTCGCTGACGCTGGACGAGCGCATTTTTGGCAGCGATCCGAAGATCACCACGCTGTACCGCCAGTTTTTGCTCGGCTGCGACTGGCAGCAGCATGCCAACCAGCTTACGCTGAGCACCGCCTCCACGCTGCTCCTGACCCATCTGCTGCAAAACTACGCTAACGTGCAGTGGAAGCTGCCGGTCGTCACCGGTGGGTTATCGCCGTTCGTGCTGCGCAACGTGCTGGCCTTTATCGAAGAGAACCTGGGGCAGCCCCTGACGCTGGCCGAGCTGGCGGCGCAGGCTGCACTCAGCGAATACCATTTTGCCCGCATGTTCCGCCAGTCGACGGGGCTGGCACCGCATCAGTATGTGATGCAAAGGCGCATGGAAAAGGCGAAAGAGATGGTGCAGCATACCGCCACGCCGCTAACGGACATCGCTCTGGCCTGCGGGTTTAACTCCGCCAGCCACTTCAGTAACCGCTTTCGCAGCGCGACGGGCATGACGCCTTCGCAGCTACGCGCGGCGAGCGCGTGAAAAAAGGGCATAGCACACGCCGCCCAGCACCAGCCCCCAGAATGCCGAACCGATGCCCAGGATCGTGACGCCGCTTGCGGTCATCAGAAACGTGACGATGGCCGCGTCGCGCTCCGCTTCGTGGCTCAATGCCTGACAGAGACTCCCGCTGATGGTGCCCAGCAGGGCCAGACCGGCGAGCGTCTGGATCCAGCTGAGCGGTAGCGCGGCCATCAGCCCGGTAATGGAACCGCCGAACATTCCCGCCAGCAGATAAAACCCACCGGCCGCGATGGCCGCCAGCCAGCGTTTACCCGCATCCGGATGGGCATCCGGACTTTGACAAATGGCGGCCGTGATGGCCGCGATACAGATGGAAAAAACGCCAAAGGGAGAAAGCAGCAGCGCCAGCGCGCCGGTCACGATAATGAGCGGTGAGACCGCCAGCGGGTAGCCGGAGGCCTTCATCGTGGCGAACCCCGGTGCGTTTTGCGAAGCCATGGTGACCAGGAAGAAGGGCACGCCAATGCTCACCAGGGGGGTGAAAGTGAACGCGGGGGCAATAAACTCAGGCATGACCAGAGAGAGGGTAACTTTATCCGTGACAACATCACCGCTCGCCCAGGCCACAATACCCCCGACGAGCAGTGTGACCACGATGGCATAGCGCGGAGCGAGCGCCTTTGCTAAGAGCCACGCCGCTATCATGCTGCCGCACAGCAGAAAATGCCCCTCCAGATGCGCAAACGCGTGCAGGCCAAACTGCAGCAGCACGCCTGCCAGCATGGCGGCAGCGAGCGAATGGGGGATCAGCCTCATCAGACGGGCGAACAGTCCGGTGATGCCGCAAAGTAAAATGAGCGCGTTAGCAAAGATGAACACGCCGATCGTTTCTGCCAGCGTCACGCCGTGCAGGCTGGTGGCGAGCAGCGCCGCGCCGGGCGTCGACCAGGCGGTCAGGACCGGTGCTTTATACCACCAGGAAAGTGCCAGGGTGCTGACGCCCATGCCAATCCCCAGCGCGGTCATCCAGCCCGCAATCTGCTGCGCGCTGGCGCCTGCCGCGGCGGCGGCCTGCCAGATGATGGCGGCCGAACTGGCGTAACCGACCAGCACGGCGACAAATCCTGCCAGTACGGCCGGAACAAGGTGAGAGGAAGGGCGCATGAAAACTCCGCTGTGCGTTATAACGTCCGACATAAGGTAGCACTGTGCGCTATAGCGTACAAGTGGTATGCTGACCGCAACAGGAGGGAATATGGACATCACACAACATCTTGCAGTAACGCTGAAAACGCTGCGCCAGGCGCGCGGCTGGAGTTTGTCGAAGCTCGCGGACGAGACCGGCGTGTCGAAAGCCATGCTTGGGCAAATCGAGCGCAATGAGTCCAGCCCGACGGTGTCGACGCTGTGGAAAATCGCCACCGGGCTGAACGTGCCGTTTTCCGCGTTCATCACGCCGGAGGCTGACCGGCAGGCGGTGTTTGACCCGCAGCAGCAGGCGATGGTCGTCAAGCCGCTTTTTCCGTGGGACGAGACGCTGGGGTTTGATTATTTCTCCATTACCCTGGCACCCGGCGCGCTGAGCGAGTCCACGCCGCATGAGGCCGGCGTGATTGAACATGTGGTGGTGGTCAGCGGCGAGCTGGAGATGAAGCTCGAGGGCAAATGGCAGACGCTTTCTGCCGATTCGGGCATCCGGTTTGCCGGCGATAAACCGCACGCCTACCGCAACAGCGGCGACCGGACGGTGCATTTTCACTCCCTGATTCATTATCCCCGCTGACGCTACGCAAAACTGTTTCGCTGACGCAGACTTCTGACTACAATAGCCGCCATTTTGACCATAACGGATAACGACGAAGTATGCGCCTGCAATCCCATCATCTTGAACTTTTGAGCCCGGCCCGCGACGCCGCCATTGCCCGTGAAGCGATCCTTCACGGCGCTGACGCCGTCTACATCGGTGGCCCAGGCTTCGGTGCCCGCCATAACGCCAGCAACAGCCTGAGCGATATTGCTGAACTGGTGCCGTTTGCCCACCGTTTCGGGGCGAAGGTGTTCGTGACCCTGAACACCATTCTTCATGATGATGAGCTGGAGCCTGCGCAACGTCTGATCGCCGACCTCTACCAGTACGGCGTCGATGCCCTGATCGTTCAGGATATGGGCGTGCTGGAGCTGGATATTCCGCCGATTGAGCTGCATGCCAGTACCCAGTGTGATATACGCACGGTAGAGAAGGCGAAGTTTCTCTCCGACGTCGGGTTTTCGCAGATCGTTCTGGCGCGCGAGCTGAACCTGAATCAAATTCGTGATATTCACCAGGCCACGGACGCGACGATTGAGTTCTTCATCCACGGCGCGCTGTGCGTCGCCTATTCCGGCCAGTGCAACATTTCCCACGCGCAGACGGGCCGCAGCGCCAACCGCGGCGACTGTTCTCAGGCCTGCCGCCTGCCGTATACCCTGAAAGACGATCGGGGACGCGTCGTCGCGTTCGAAAAACACCTGCTCTCCATGAAGGATAACGATCAGACGGCCAACCTGGGCGCGCTGATCGACGCGGGCGTGCGGTCCTTCAAGATTGAAGGGCGCTACAAAGATATGAGCTACGTGAAGAACATCACCGCGCACTATCGTCAGATGCTGGACGCCATTATCGAAGACCGCGGCGACCTGGCGCGCGCGTCGGCCGGACGCACCGAGCATTTCTTTATTCCATCAACGGACAAAACGTTCCACCGCGGCAGCACGGACTATTTCGTGAATGCCCGTAAAGGGGACATCGGCGCGTTTGACTCACCGAAGTTTATCGGTTTACCGGTGGGCGAAGTGCTGAAGGTGGGGAAAGATCACCTGGACGTCGAGGTGACGGAACCGCTGGCGAACGGCGATGGCCTAAACGTAATGATTAAGCGTGAGGTTGTGGGCTTCCGTGCCAATACGGTCGAGAAAACCGGCGAGAACCGCTACCGCGTATGGCCGAATGAAATGCCGGCCGATCTCTACAAGGCGCGGCCAAACGCGGCGCTTAACCGTAACCTCGATCATAACTGGCAGCAGGCGCTGCTGAAAACCTCCAGCGAACGTCGTATCGCCGTGGATATAGCGCTGGGCGGCTGGGAAGAGCAGCTGATTCTGACCATGACCTGTGAAGACGGCATCAGCGTGACCCATACGCTTGAGGGCCACTTCGAGGTGGCAAACAATGCGGAAAAAGCGCTTAACAGCCTGAAAGATGGCGTGGCGAAGCTCGGCCAGACGATTTACTACGCGCGCGCTATCGACGTGAATCTGCCGGACGCGCTGTTCGTACCAAACAGCCTGCTTAACGCGTTCCGCCGTGAAACGGCAGAGATGCTGGATGCCGCGCGCCTGGCACAGTATCCGCGCGCTAGCCGTAAAGCGGAAGCCGTTCCTGCGCCCGTCTACCCGGAGACCCACTTATCCTTCCTGGCCAACGTCTACAACCATAAGGCGCGTGCGTTCTATCATCGCCACGGCGTGCAGCTGATTGACGCCGCCTATGAAGCGCATGAAGAGAAGGGCGACGTGCCGGTGATGATCACCAAGCACTGCCTCCGCTTTGCGTTTAACCTGTGTCCGAAGCAGGCGAAAGGGAACATTAAGAGCTGGAAGGCCACGCCTATGCAGCTGGTAAACGGCGACGAAGTGCTGACCCTTAAGTTCGACTGCCGTCCATGTGAAATGCATGTGATTGGCAAGATGAAAAACCACATCTTCAAAATGCCGCAGCCCGGCAGTATCGTGGCGTCCGTCAGTCCGGACGACCTGATGAAAACCCTGCCAAAACGCAAGGGCAGCTAATTACCGAACGTGCGTATCCGGTTTGCGCGATTTTTGCCACAGGTGATGTTCGCGCAAACCCTCCGCCGATTCCTCCGCCGCACTCCGCAACTCATCGCTGTCGGCTTCATGACGAAGCTGATGCCCCACATTCTTCACCCACAAATATTCATGTCCTTTGTGCCCGGCCATAAGCTGGCCAGACAACAACGCACAAACAAGCATGATAAGAGATAACCCTTTTTTAACCATGGTTTCACCGCAGAAAAACAGTCCAGGATTATCTTGTCGATTATTTCCTGGTGTTATTATTCGAAAATTAAAATTAGCGCAAAGAAAATGTCAAATAATGTGCGGTCGAATTAGCAGCTAGGATGTTTCCTAAAAAGCAAAGGCAACTTTGTAAACTCCCATTTCTGGTACATTATTAGTTGTTCGAATTAAGGAAAAATCTTATATAATAGTTGCCTTGGCTAAGGAACAGGTCACTCCAAAATGAAAAAAATAATTGCGTTTGCGCTTCTGGCGGTTGCTGTGGGCGCCGTCGCGGGGATTCGTTATGCAGGTAATGACGAACCAGAATATCTTCGGTCTGCAGAAGTTCGCGTAGGTTCTTATTTAACCAGCGACTATGGAAACGTTGCCTGCTCCAGCAAAAAAGTAAACGATCAGCGTTGGGAATTAGATTGCACGCATCGAGCAAGAGGAAAAACGTTCCAGTTCGCGGTGTATCCCTCTGAAAAAGCACCTTATGGTGTTGCACGCTCCTTTTATCTTGAAGCCATCAATGATGACGCAAAACAGAGCGCTGAACAGGGCCTTATGCGTTATTTGCAGATTAATACCCATACAGGCTAATAAGGTTGTTTAGCGTTCGTTAAGACAACCGATGGTAGTTTGTATGAGATCCGCAGCCCGGCCATGGAGTGTCGGGACGTAGAGACCAAAATACAAATCTATCCATGCAAGCATTTACCGCCTTTTGGGGCGGTTTTTTTTTGGACGGTTCACTGCGCGCTTAGCCCTGTGTGAAACCCTTAGCCTTTAGCGGGCGGTACCCGGACGCGAAAATTGCTTGCGGTACTGAGCCGGAGAAAGCGCAAACTGCTGGCGGAAATGATGACGCAAGGTCGACGCCTGGCCAAACCCGGTCTGTTCAGCGATGCTGTCGATGCTTAACCGGCTGCTTTCCAGATAATCTTTTGCTCTCAGCAGACGCTCATTGATTAACCAGCGTGCAGGCGTCGTTCCCGTTGCCGCCTCGAAGCGGCGAAGGAAGGTGCGCTGGCTCATTCCGACCCGGCGCGCCAGGGAGTCGACGCTATGCGCCTCGATAAGATGCGTGTGCAGAAAATCAAACAGCTGGCCCAGACGCTGGCTCTCCCGCAGCTGGGCCACCGGACGGCTTAGCTGCTGCGGCTGAGAGCCATCCCGGTGGGGCGGAATAACCAGCCGACGCGCCACGCTGTTGGCGGTTTCCATGCCATAATCCCGACGCACGACGTGCAGGCAGAGATCGATCCCCGCCGCGCTGCCCGCGGAGGTCAGAATATCCCCTTCGTCCTGGTACAGCACGTCCTCAACCACGTCGATGTCAGGATAGCGGGCCTTAAGCGCGTCGAGATAGCGCCAGTGCGTGGTGGCTTTACGTCCGTTCAGCAGTCCCGCAGCGGCCAGCACAAACACCCCCGAACAGATAGAGAGCAGCTGGCACCCGCGCGCGCTGGCCTGACGCAAGGCGTCGCAGAGCGCATCCGGAACAGGGGAGTCAAGCCCCCGCCAGCCGGGAACCACGATCAGATCGGCAGACTCAAGGAGCGTAATATCACCATCGGTAATGATGCGGATCCCGCCCGTCGCCCGAAGTTCACCGTCGTCCACGCTCGCCACCGCAAAACGATACCATGCGTCGCCCAGCTCGGGGCGCGGCAGGCCGAAGATCTCCACCGCCACGCCAAACTCAAAGGTACACAGACCGTCATACGCCAGCACGACCACCTGCGGGCGGGCAATGTGTCTTAAGTTTGTCATCTTTTTGCTGTTTTCTGGCATAGGCGAACGCATTCATGGGCTGAGTTTGTGGATAGAGTAGTGTTAACACAAACGCCTAAGATGAGGAAGAATCATGAGCTATGTTACTGAATTTCCGGCTGCCGAGCCGCAGGAAGCCGTTACCCATTTCCTGCGCCGCCTGAGCGTCGAGACCGACTGCGCTGATGTGCATCACGCCATGGTCAACCATGAGCAGGACTTCGTGCTGCTGCACGTCGTGGGAAGCCCGGAGCAGTTTGCCCGCCGTCACGTTCCCGGCGCATTGCACCTGCCGCGGAGCCAGATGACGGCGGAGCGCATGGCCCAATGGCCGGAAGGCACGCTGTTCGTCGTTTACTGCGCGGGGCCGCACTGCAACGGCGCGGACAGAGCCGCACTGAAGCTGGCGCGTCTCGGGCTGCCGGTCAAAATTATGCTGGGCGGCATTACCGGCTGGGAAGATGAAAAGTTCGCCTTTGCCGGCAGCGAAACCGCCGCTGCGCTGTGAACATGAATTTTTTTCAACACCCGTGAAATTTTCTCGTTTGCCGGAGGCGGTGAGGTATGACATTGTTTTTGGACATTTAGACATCCAGAAGTCTAAAACTTCAAATAATGAATTATCACTGCTGGCAATCATCGCCAGCAGACTGAGGAGATTTGCATGCAACGACACCACGCCCCGTACCGCGCCGATGTAGTCGGCAGTTTTTTACGCCCGGACGCCATCAAGCAGGCTCGCCTGAAGTTTGCCAGCGGTGAGATTGACGCCGGACAGCTTCGTGCGGTAGAGGATGAGGCCATTCGCCACGTCGTTGAGCAGCAGTGCGCGTGCGGCCTGCACGTGGTCACCGACGGGGAGTTTCGCCGGGCGTGGTGGCACTTCGACTTCTTCGATGGGCTGCAGGGCGTCGAGCGCTACGATTCACAGCAGGGTATCCAGTTCAACGGGGTGCAAACTAAGGCCCACGGCGTGCGCGTCACCGGCAAGCTGGGCTTTGGCGAGCATCCGATGCTCGACGATTTTCGCTATCTGAAAAGCATCAGCGGCACTGCGCAGCCGAAGATGACTATCCCCAGCCCGAGCGTGCTTCATTTCCGCGGCGGCCGTAAGGACATTGACGCGACGGTGTATCCGGACCTGAACGTCTATTTTGACGATCTGGCGACCACCTGGCGCGACGCCATTCGGGCCTTTTATGACGCGGGCTGCCGTTACCTGCAGCTGGACGACACCGTCTGGGCCTACCTGTGTTCGGACGATCAGCGCCGTCAAATCCGCGAGCGCGGGGATGATGCCGATGAGCTGGCGCGTATCTATGCCCGCGTTCTCAACAAGGCGCTGGAAGGCAAGCCGGAGGATCTGACCATCGGGCTACACGTCTGTCGCGGTAATTTCCGTTCCACCTGGATTTCCGAAGGCGGCTATGAGCCGGTGGCTGAAGTGCTGTTTGGGACGGTCAACGTTGACGCCTTCTTCCTGGAATATGATAACGACCGCAGCGGTGATTTCGCGCCGCTGCGCTTTGTCCGCCCGGGCAAGCAGCAGGTGGTGCTGGGCCTGATCACCACCAAAAACGGCGAGCTGGAGAATCCGGAAGGCGTGAAGGCCCGTCTGGAAGAGGCGGCGAAATACGTGGCGAAGGAGCAAATTTGCCTGAGCCCGCAGTGCGGCTTTGCCTCAACCGAAGAGGGTAACAGCCTGAGCGAAGCCCAGCAGTGGGATAAAGTCCGTCTGGTTACGCAGATCGCCAGCGAAGTCTGGTAAAACATCCCCGCAGCGCTGCATTATAAAAGTGCAGCGCTGTACCATTCTGAGTCGTTCTCTTTACATCCCGCATTCCACCGCCCGCTATAGCGCAATCTCCATTCTGGCACTCTTTTTGCTCCTGTTTCGCTGAGACTTTTTTTCCGCGTCCATGCCGTAACGGACGTTTTCGCACAGCGTTCTTTTTCAGGAGTGAAAATATGCAGCGTCGTACCTTATTAAAGGCCTTTGGGTTATCCGCATCCGTCGTGGCGATGGGCATCAGTTTTGGCGTGCAGGCGGCCGATACCATCAAAGTGGGGATCATGCATTCTCTGTCCGGCACCATGGCGATCTCCGAAACGCCGCTTAAGGACGTCGCGCTGATGACCATCGACGAGATCAACGCCAAAGGCGGCGTGCTGGGGAAAAAGCTGGAGCCGGTAGTGGTGGATCCCGCCTCAAACTGGCCGCTGTTCGCCGAGAAAGCGCGCCAGCTGTTAAGTCAGGATAAAGTGGCGGTGGTATTTGGCTGCTGGACGTCGGTGTCGCGCAAATCGGTTCTGCCGGTGTTCGAGGAGCTGAACGGTCTGCTGTTTTACCCGGTGCAGTATGAAGGTGAAGAGATGTCGCCAAACGTCTTCTATACCGGCGCGGCGCCGAACCAGCAGGCGATCCCGGCGGTGGAGTACCTGATGAGCGAAGATGGCGGTGCGGCGAAGCGCTTCTTCCTGCTGGGCACAGACTACGTCTACCCGCGCACTACCAACAAGATCCTGCGCGCCTTCCTGCACTCAAAAGGGGTGGAGGATAAGGATATCGAAGAGGTGTATACCCCGTTTGGCCAGAGCGACTACCAGACCATCGTCGCCAGCATTAAGAAATTCTCCGCGGGCGGCAAAACCGCCGTGGTGTCTACCATCAACGGCGATTCCAACGTGCCGTTCTACAAAGAGCTGGCTAACCAGGGGCTGAAGGCGACCGACGTGCCGGTAGTGGCGTTCTCCGTCGGCGAAGAAGAGCTGCGCGGGATCGACACCAAACCGCTGGTCGGCAACCTGGCGGCGTGGAACTACTTTGAATCTGTGGATAACCCCACCAACCAGGCCTTCGTGGCGGATTACAAAGCCTATGCGAAGGCGCACAAGCTGCCGAACGCCGACACCGTGGTGACCAATGACCCGATGGAGGCCACTTACGTGGGGATCCATATGTGGGCGCAGGCGGTGGAAAAAGCGGGCTCGACCGACGTGGATAAAGTGCGTGCCGCAATGGCCGGTCAGTCTTTTAAAGCACCTTCGGGCTTTACGCTCACCATGGATGCCACCAATCACCATCTGCACAAGCCGGTCATGATCGGCGAAATCGAAGGCAGCGGCCAGTTTAACGTGGTCTGGCAGACGGAGCAGCCGGTTCGCGCCCAGCCGTGGAGCCCGTTCATCGCCGGAAATGACAAAAAGCCCGACCAGCCGATAAAAACCGCCAGCAACTAAGCCATCACCAGGGAGAAACGTCATGAACGCCATGCGCATGTTCATCGCTCTTGTATGGCTTACCGGACTGCTGCCAGGGATGGCGCAGGCATCGGATGCCGATCGTTTTGTTGCCGCCAGCCGAAGCCAGCAGGCGGAGTTGCTGACGCAGTGGGCCGCCGCGCCGGATGCCGCGAGGCTGCCGCTGCTGCAGGCTCTACAAAAGGAAAACCTGTATACCGACAGCCAAAAGCACGCCTTCGCGCAGCGTAACGGTCAAATGGTCTCGCTCGGTGACGCGAAGGCTGTCGAAGCGCCAACTAAAGCCGTCCGCCTGACGAACCGGCTGCGGGTGCTGGCCGCGACGGCGATCGCCACGCATCAGCTGGTGAGTGACAGTGTCACAGAAAGGCGGACGGCTGCACGTCAGCTTCAGCGGGATGCCCAGCCCGGGATGCTCTCGTTTCTGGAAAAGCGGGTGAGCGATGAAACGGACGCGGTGGCACGTCAGGCTTTGCTGCTTGCGGTAGCTAATCTCCAGCTGGCAAGCCCGCAGGCGGAGGTGCGCCGCAAGGCCGTCGAATTATTAGGGCAATCCGACGATCCGGACACGGAGTCCAGGCTTAACCCGTTTACCCAGCCACAGACGGAGCCGGATGCCGGGGTTCGCGCCGCCGCGCAGGAGAGCCTGAGCCAGATCCAGCACCGACTGATGTGGGGCGATCTGCTGGGCCAGGCGTTTATGGGGCTGTCGCTCGGGTCGGTGCTGCTGCTGGCGGCGCTGGGGCTTGCCATCACCTACGGCCTGCTCGGCGTCATCAACATGGCGCACGGCGAGATGCTGATGCTGGGGGCGTACGCCACCTGGATGGTACAGCAGGCGATGGCCGGGCTGGCGCCCCAGTGGGTTGCGCTCTATCCCGTTGTCGCGCTGCCGGTGGCGTTCTGCCTGACGGCGGGCATTGGGATGGTGCTGGAGCGCACGGTGATTCGCCATTTGTACGGTCGTCCGCTGGAAACGCTGCTGGCGACGTGGGGGATCAGCCTCATGCTTATCCAGCTGGTGCGCATGACCTTTGGTGCCCAGAATCTTGAGGTCGCCAACCCGGCATGGCTTTCCGGCGGAGTGCAGGTTTTTGCCAACCTGACGCTGCCGTGGAACCGCATCGTGGTGCTGGGCTTCGTGCTGCTGGTGCTGTTCTTTACCTGGCTCATTCTGAATAAAACCCGTCTGGGGCTCAACGTGCGGGCGGTGACGCAAAACCGCGGCATGGCCGCCTGCTGCGGGGTACCGACGGGGCGAGTCGATATGCTGGCGTTCGGGCTTGGCTCGGGGATAGCCGGGTTAGGCGGCGTGGCGCTCTCGCAGCTCGGTAACGTCGGGCCGGAGCTGGGCCAGGGATACATCATCGACTCCTTCCTCGTGGTGGTGCTCGGCGGCGTAGGCCAGCTGGCAGGCAGCGTGGCGGCGGCCTTTGGTCTCGGCATTTTCAATAAAATTCTTGAGCCGCAGATGGGGGCGGTGCTGGGGAAGATCGTGATTCTGGTTGCGATCGCGCTGTTTATACAGAAACGCCCGCAGGGGTTGTTTGCGCTGAAAGGGAGGGTGATTGACTGATGAGCCAGCCGCTGACCTTAACGCTGGCGCGCAAAGCGCCGCGCGCGACGCAGCTTGCCGGCAGCCTGCTGGTGGTGTGTCTGCTGATATTGCCATTTTTCGCCCTGCTGCCTGCGACGCATCCGCTGGCGCTTTCGACCTGGATGCTGACGCTGGTGGGCAAGATCCTCTGCTATGCCATCGTTGCGGTGGCGCTGGATCTGGTGTGGGGCTATGCCGGAATGCTTTCCCTCGGGCACGGCATCTTCTTCGCCCTGGGCGGCTACGCGATGGGTATGTACCTGATGCGCCAGGCCTCGGGTGACGGTCTGCCCGCGTTTATGTCGTTTCTTTCCTGGAGCGAACTGCCGTGGTTCTGGTGGGGAACCCAGCATTTTGCCTGGGCGCTGGCGCTGATTGTGCTCGTGCCGGGGCTGCTGGCGCTGGTGTTCGGCTGGTTTGCCTTCCGCTCGAAGATCAAAGGGGTCTATTTTTCGATTATGACCCAGGCGCTGACCTACGCGGGGATGCTGCTGTTCTTTCGCAACGAAACCGGCTTTGGCGGCAATAACGGCTTTACCGGTTTTACTACGCTGCTCGGGTTTTCAGTGACGGAAACGACGACCCGTATCGCGCTGTTTCTGGCGACCGTGCTGCTGCTGATTCTGGCGCTGGCTACCGGATTTGCGCTGGCAAAGAGCAAGTTTGGCCGCATCCTGACCGCCGTTCGCGACGCGGAAAACCGCCTGACGTTTTGCGGCTACGATCCGCGCGGCTTCAAGCTGCTGGTGTGGACGCTCTCCGCCGTGCTGTGCGGCCTGGCAGGGGCGCTGTACGTCCCGCAGGTGGGCATCATCAACCCGGGTGAAATGTCGCCGACGAACTCGATAGAGGCCGCCATCTGGGTGGCGCTGGGCGGGCGCGGCACGCTGGTCGGGCCGGTGATTGGCGCTGCGCTGGTGAACGGGGCGAAGAGCTTTTTCACCGTCGCGATGCCGGAGTACTGGCAGCTGTTTCTGGGATTGATTTTTATCGCCGTCACGCTGTTTTTACCGCGCGGCGTCTACGGCCTGTTTCGAAAGGGAGAGAAATAATGCAGCCAGCCGAAGGGTTATTCACCCGCCAGCTGCCGGGCGACCGCTACCGTGACCAGACCGACCCGGTGCTTCAGCTTGAGTCCGTTAACGTCAGTTTTGATGGATTCCAGGCCCTGACCGATCTCTCGCTGAACATCGGCGTGGGGGAACTACGCTGCGTGATTGGCCCCAACGGCGCCGGTAAAACCACGCTGATGGACGTCATTACCGGCAAAACGCGGCCAAAGAGCGGGAGAGCGATTTACGATCAATCCATCGACCTGACCGCGCTGGAGCCTGCGGCCATTGCCCGCCAGGGGATCGGGCGCAAATTCCAGAAGCCCACGGTCTTTGAGGCGCTGACGGTGTGGGAAAATCTTGAGATTGCGATGAAAGCCGATAAGTCCGTCTGGGCGAGCCTGCGGGCCACGCTCAACGGTGCGCAGCGGGACCGAATTGACGAGATGCTGGTTTTGCTGCGGCTGACCGGCGAGCGCGACCGCCGCGCCGGGCTGCTGTCGCACGGGCAAAAACAGTTCCTGGAGATCGGCATGCTGCTGGTGCAGGACCCGCATCTGCTGCTGCTGGATGAACCGGCCGCCGGAATGACCGACGCGGAAACGGAATACACCGCCGAGCTATTCAAAACCCTGGCGGGCAAGCATTCCCTGATGGTGGTGGAGCACGATATGGGCTTTGTTGAAACCATTGCCGATCGCGTGACCGTGCTGCACCAGGGGCGCGTGCTGGCAGAAGGATCGCTTCGCGAAGTGCAGGCCAACGAGCAGGTGATTGAGGTCTATCTGGGGCGCTAAGGAGAGAGGATGTTACAGGTCAACGAACTGAATCAGTACTACGGCGGGAGCCATATCCTGCGCGGCGTGAGCTTTGAGGCCGTCACCGGCGAAGTCACCTGCCTGCTGGGACGCAACGGCGTCGGGAAAACCACGCTGCTGAAGTGTCTGATGGGGCTCATCCCGGCGAAAACCGGGGAGATTATCTGGCAGGGGAAGAAAATCACCCACAGTAAACCGCACCAGCGGGTGCAGTCTGGCGTGGCGTATGTTCCGCAGGGGCGCGAGATTTTCCCGCGCCTGACCGTGGAAGAGAACCTCCTGCTCGGGCTGTCGCGGTTTCCCGCCCGCGAGGCGAAGCGGGTACCGGATGAGATCTGGCAGCTTTTCCCGGTGCTTAAAGAGATGCAGCACCGCCGCGGGGGCGATCTCTCTGGCGGGCAACAGCAGCAGCTGGCGATTGGGCGCGCGCTGGCGAGCCGCCCGCAGCTGCTGATCCTCGATGAACCCACCGAAGGCATACAGCCGTCAGTGATTAAAGAGATCGGCCAGGTGATCCGCACCCTGGCAAACAGAGGTGACATGGCGATCCTGCTCGTCGAACAGTTTTACGACTTCGCCGCCGAGCTGGCCGACAGCTACCTTCTGATGTCGCGCGGCACCATCATCCAGCGCGGGCGGGGCGAAAACATGGAGCAGGAGGGCGTTCGCGGGCTAGTTGCGATCTGAAATGTTATAATATAACATTCTCATTCTTATCAAACGGAATGAGGGTGTTACTTTGGCTGCACATATTGGAAAATTTGCCATGACTCTGGGGGCGCTGCTGGTCAGCGGCCAGCTGTTTGCCCACTCGCACGGCCATCAGATGACCGAAACGGAACAGAAAGCGGCAAACGGCGTGTTTGAGGATAAAGACGTGAAGGACAGATCGCTGTCGGACTGGGACGGAACCTGGCAGTCTGTCTATCCTTTCCTGCTGGATGGTTCGCTGGATCCGGTCTTTAAGCGGAAGGCGCAGAAGGATAAAAGCAAAACCTTCGATGAGGTGAAAGCCTACTATCGTAAGGGATATGCAACGGACGTGGATGCCATCGGCATTGAAAATAACGTGATGGAATTCCATCAGGGTAAAGCGGTCAGCCGCTGTCATTATGACTACAGCGGCTACAAAATTCTAACCTACGCGTCAGGCAAGAAAGGCGTGCGGTATCTCTTTGAGTGCAAGGACGCAGACAGCAAGGCACCGAAATTTGTGCAGTTCAGCGACCACACCATCGGGCCGAAGGCCTCTTCGCACTTCCATATCTTCATGGGCAACACCTCTCACGAGGCGCTGCTGAAAGAGATGGATAACTGGCCGACCTACTACCCGAACGAGATGTATAAAGAGCAGGTGGTCGAGGAAATGCTGCACCACTGATGCTTGTGCTTTTGCCGGGTGGCGGCTGCGCCTTACCCGGCCTACGATTAGGCTTTTGTAGGGCGGGTCAGCGCAGCGCCACCCGACACGCTATCTTCACTTTTCACGCTCATCCCGCGCAAAATCATCAGCCAGGCCATAACGATGGCGACCATCATGATCGCAAACAGCGACCAGTGCGGCAGGTGGGTCAGGATAATACCGGTGATCATCGGGTTTGCCGCCGCGCCGAGCCAGCCCAGCGCCTGCGCGGAGAAATAGCTTGCCTTCATGCCCGGCGGGGCGATGTTGTCGATCAGCATGTATTCGCCCGGTGCATAGATAATCTCACCCAGCGTAAAGATGGCGGCGGCGATGCCCCAGTAAACCAGGTTTTCCCCGGAGAGCATAAAGCCGCCAAGCCCCAGGATAAAAAACAGGGTGGCGAGGGTCATCAGCGGGCGAATATTGCTGGCGGAGATCTTGCGCCCGAGCGCATATTGCAGCGTCACCACCACGGCGGCGTTGACGGGCAAGACTACGGCGACCACCTTTTCGGCGAAATCGCTGTCCGCATGAGCGGCCAGGACGTACTGCGAAATACAGCTCGCGAACGATCCGCCGACGTAGGAGGCCAGCAGGCCAGACAGCGTATACCAGAACAGCGCGCGGTCTTTCAGCAGGACCGACGGCTGCCAGGGCATCTTCTCCTCGGCGGTATCTAACGCCACGCTCTTCTGCACGAAGAAATGGATGAATCCCAGCGGAAGGGCGGCGCAGAAGGCCGCCAGCCAGAACGGCAGCTGCAGGCTGTACATTACCAGCAGGGTGCCAATTGGCGGGCCGATCGTCCAGCCAATGTTCAGAAAGCTGTAGTTCAGCGAGAAGACGCGCGCTTTCTGGCTTGCGGTGAGCACGTCGGAGAACCAGGCCTTCAGCACCGTCGAAAAGACGGAATAGGCGCAGTTGATCAGCGCAAAGAACAGCACCACCAGGGTGACGTTATCCACCAGCGGGATGGCGACGAATCCGGCGATAAACGCCACGATCGCAATCAGCATGTAGCGTTTTTTATCAAACTTATCGGCAAGAATGCCAAATCCCAGGCTGAACACCACGCCGATGGTCAGCGCAACCGTCAGGGCATAACCAATATTCTCCACGCTCATGCTGTAAACGCGCGTGAGATAAATGGTCATAAACGGCAGCGTTGCCCCACGACCAATGGTTAACAACAATGACGATGCCAGCAGCGCTGCGGTTGAGCGCCTGAGAGATGGTTTCATATTCCTGCCCGACAGTTGCTTATGCTTTTATTAGACGTGTGTTAACAGGATTACCATGACATAAGGGGCTTGTATAGCACCTGATTTATCCCTAAGTGCCTCAGCTGCCTGCCAGAATTAATGATCTTCTCGCCGCGCGCTTTTTTCTGTTACCTTGAAGTGTTAACAAGTTATTAATAATTCAGGGGCAGGGTATGACGCGTAAAGACGGGCTGCTGGCGTTGCTGGTGGTCGTAGTGTGGGGGCTCAATTTTGTGGTCATCAAGCTGGGGCTGCATAACATGCCGCCGCTGATGCTGGCCGGTTTGCGTTTTATGCTGGTGGCGTTCCCGGCCATCTTCTTTGTTGCCCGTCCGAAGATCCCCTTTAAGCTGCTGCTGGGCTACGGTTTGACCATCAGCTTCGGCCAGTTCGCGTTTCTCTTCTGCGCCATCAAGTTCGGTATGCCGGCTGGCCTGGCCTCGCTTGTCTTACAGGCACAGGCGTTCTTTACCATTATTCTCGGCGCGTTTGTGTTTGGCGAACGCCTGCAGGGCAAGCAGCTGGCGGGAATTACGCTGGCGGTGTTTGGCGTGCTGGTGCTCATTGAAGCCAGCCTGAACGGTCAGCACGTGGCGCTGCTCGGCTTTATGCTGACGCTGGCGGCGGGGCTGAGCTGGGCCTGCGGGAATATCTTTAACAAGCTGATTATGCAGCACGAGGCGCGGCCGCAGGTGATGTCCCTGGTGGTGTGGAGCGCGCTGATACCGGTTATCCCGTTTCTGCTGGCGTCATCTATTCTGGACGGTCCGGCCGTCATGCTTAACAGCCTGGTGGAGATCGACCTGACCACAATCCTTTCGCTGGTCTATCTGGCCTTTGTCGCTACCATCGTGGGCTACGGGATCTGGGGATCGCTCCTGGGGCGCTATGAAACCTGGCGCGTCGCGCCGTTGTCCCTGCTGGTGCCCGTGGTAGGGATGGCGAGTGCGGCTCTCTTACTGGATGAAACGCTCAGCGCGCTGCAGCTGTTTGGTGCCGCGCTGATCATGGCCGGGCTCTATATTAACGTCTTTGGCCTGCGCGTTCGGCGCGCGGCGCGGGTGTGATAAAGGCATAAAAAAAGCCCCGCGTCGGCGGGGCAAAAACGAATCAGAGGCCGTGCTGATTATAATAAGGCACGCCTAATTCGTCGGATTTGTCGCTACCAGCACCCATATGGTTGAAATCATAAGGCGACTGGCCATGTGCTGACGGCAAAATCATCGTATCAGGATTATTTTGCTGCGTTGCACGAGGGGTTTGCTCCGCGAAGGTCTGGCTGGAGAATAGCACCAGCAAGGCGAGGGCGGCGGAGGCGATAACTTTCATGATTTCCTCGGTTACGTCTGTGACAGGCGATAATTAACTACAGTGTTTTAACGGATACAGGTATCGGGATTCGCCCGGCACGCTGGTGATTCGGTACTTATGAGGCGGCACGTCAAAATAGTTCTTGAACGTACGCGTCAGGGTTTGCTGTGATTCAAATCCGTAGCGCTCCGCCAGATAAAGGATCGGCTCATTGCTTTCTTTCAGTTTCTGGGCAATTTCCGTCAGCTTGCGGCTGCGAATATATTGACCCAGTGAATGGCCGGTCTCTTTTTTGAACATCCGTTGCAGGTGCCATTTGGAGTAACCTGAACGCTCTGACACTTTTTCAAGGGAGAGCGGCGATTCCAGGTTATCCTCGATCCAGTCCAAAATGCTATGAATGGTGATAGCGTCAGTATTGCGTCTGGACATCGTCATACCTCTTTTTCTGTTTACGGCAGTATTTTCTTAAGCAGAAGCTCAAGGGTTGCCACCTCATCTGCCGTTAAGTTTTTTGTTAGTTCCTGATGCAGTGTTTGTCCTACTAATTGATGACATTGCTCGCACATGGCCGCGCCATCGCTGGTCAGCTTCACCAGTACGCCGCGTTTGTCATTCGGGTTAGGGCTTCGTTCAATCCATCCTTTACAGACGAGACGATCGAGCATGCGGGTTAACGCGCCCAGATCGACAGAGAGCACCTTTTTCAGCTCAACCGGCGTGATACACACTTCGCAGCGAATGGAGCACAGCACTTTGAACTGTGTTGCGGTGATATCCAGCGGTGACAGGTAGTCATTGAGCAGGCGATCTTTTTTCTGATTGACCATATGAATAAGACGACCCAGCGGAACAACGTCGTTAAAGATATCACTGGTGCTTTTCACAATGGTTGCCCTGGCAAGTAGTTAGTCACGGCAGATATTATTGCTCAGGCAAGTATAAGTCAACTGAATGAATAAGCCGATGCCACGAATTGCTAAAACGTTTCATGAACTTTTTTTGAATGCTTTAAAATCATATAGATAACCACCAGTTATCTTTTCCGAAGTAAAATAATCGTTACGTTGCGCGGATGGCCTAACGTCACACTTTCCCCCTATACTTGCGGGGTTGAATATGGATAAGGACGACGATGCACTATGTTGGATTTAATTAAAGCAGTGAGTCTCGGGCTGGTGGTCTTGCTGCCGTTAGCGAACCCGTTAACCACGGTGGCGCTTTTCCTTGGGCTGGCAGGGAATATGAACAGCGCCGAGCGCAATCATCAGTCGATGATGGCTTCCGTCTATGTGTTTGCCATCATGATGGTGGCCTACTATGCCGGACAGGTGGTGATGAACACCTTCGGGATCTCCATCCCGGGTCTGCGTATCGCCGGGGGGCTGATTGTCGCCTTTATCGGTTTCCGCATGCTGTTCCCGGCGCAAAAAGCGCATGAGTCGCCGGAGGCCAAAAGCAAATCCGAAGAGCTGGAAAGCGAACCGTCCGCCAATATTGCCTTTGTGCCGCTGGCCATGCCGAGCACGGCGGGACCGGGGACCATCGCGATGATCATCAGTTCCGCGTCGACGGTGCGCGATAGCTCAACCTTCCCGGACTGGGTGCTGACGATTGCGCCACCGCTGATTTTTGCGATTATCGGGATTATCGTCTGGGCATCGCTGCGCAGTTCCGGCGCCATCATGCGCTGGGTAGGCAAGGGCGGTATCGAGGCGATTTCCCGCCTGATGGGCTTCCTGCTGGTCTGTATGGGCGTGCAGTTTATTATTAACGGCGTGCTGGAGATTATTAAGACCTATCATTGAATTCATTGCCGGGTGGCGCTGCGCTTACCCGGCCTACGTTCGAGCCGTTTTAGGCCCGGTAAGGCGCAGCCGCCACCCGGCACAAATGCTCCTCACCCGTGCTGCCCCTGTTCCTCCAGCGCCACCGGCCATTTACGAAAGATAAGCACCGACCAGACCAGCGCCACCAGGGCCGGAATAGCCCCCAGATAGCCAATCGCCGACATCGAGACGTGCAGAATAACCTGATTTCCCACCAGCGCCCCTGCGCCAATGCCCAGATTGAAAATCCCCGAGAACAGCGACATGGCAACGTCCGTCGCGTCCGGCGCCAGCGCCAGCACCTTCACCTGCATGCCCAGACCAATAATCATGATCGCCACGCCCCAGAACAGGCTGAGGAACGCCAGATGGCTTTCGCTGCCTGCGGCAGGCATCAGCAACAGCAGGCAGGCCAGCAGCAGGCCGATGGCGCCGCTCACGAGCAAGGAGGCGTGCCGGTTGCCCAATTTACCGAACAGCACGCTGCCAATAATGCCCGCGCCGCCGAGGATCAACAGCAAGACGGTGGCAAAGTTGGCGCTAAAGCCCGCCACCACCTGCACAAACGGTTCAATGTAGCTGTAGGCCGTATAGTGGGCCGTTACCACGATCGCGGTAAGGAGATAGATACTCAGCAGCGCCGGGCGACGCATCAGCAGCGGCAGGCTTTTCAGCGAGCCGGAATGTTCGCTCGGCAGCGCGGGCAGGAGCTTGATCAGGCACACCAGGGTAGCGAGCGCGCCCATGCCGATCGCAAAGAAGGTGGTACGCCAGCCGAAGTATTGCCCCACGATGCGGCCAATCGGCAGGCCCAGCACCATCGCCAGCGCGGTACCGGTGGCAATCAGGCTCAGCGCCTGCGCGCGTTTACCCGCAGGGGCCAGGCGTATTGCCAGCGACGCGGTGATCGACCAGAACACCGCATGGGCAAAGGCAATGCCGATGCGGCTTATGACCAGCACCGTAAAATTCCACGCCATAAACGACAGAATGTGGCTGGCGATGAACAGGGCAAACAGGCCGATTAGCAGCTTACGCCGCTCCATCTGGCTGGTCAGCAGCATGAACGGTAAGGACATCAGCGCCACGACCCAGGCGTAGATGGTCAACATAATGCCCACCTGAGCCGTTTCCATCTGGAAACTTTCAGCTATGTCAGACAACAGCCCAACCGGAACAAATTCTGTGGTGTTAAAAATAAACGCGGCAATGGCCAGCGTGACCACGCGTAGCCACGCAACCCTGCGGGAAACTGTGTTCGTTGTCATAGGGATGTCGGAGATTCGTTGCTGAAAAGAAGAGGAGACGATCTTAAAACGTCAACCGGCGAAAACTCAATCATTATGTGATGCAGATCTCAATATTTACCTTATGAAAGCGGTAGCCGGGGACGCTGTTTTCATTGAATATAAAAGAACAACACAATAAAAACAGGCGGTAAGACAATGCAGGAGATTGATTTTTATCTGGTCGATGCGTTCAGCGATACCACGTTTGGCGGTAACCCGGCCGCCGTGTGCCCGCTGAAAGCCTGGTTACCCGATGAGACCTTGCTGAAGATGGCGCAGCAGCACAATCAGTCGGAAACGGCCTTTTTCGTCTGCAGCAAAGGGGGCATTGAGCTACGCTGGTTTACCACGCTTAGCGAAGTCAATCTCTGCGGTCACGCCACGCTGGCGGCGGCGCACGTTCTGTTTACCGAGCTGGATTACCCGGACGCGCGGATCCACTTTGATACCGCCTCTGGCCGCCTGACGGTAACCCGCGAAGGGGACTGGATGACGCTGGACTTCCCGACCTGCCCAACCCATGAAGAGACGCCCCCGCCGGAGATGCTCTCGGCGCTCGGTATCCGTCATTACGTTGAAGCCCGCAAAGGGCGCGCCTGGCTGATCGTGCTGGACAATCGCCAGCAGGTCGAAGCCCTCGCGCCAACCTTTTCGGCAATGACGCCGGGCGAGCATAAGGTGAGCGTGACGGCGCGGGGTGAGGGGGAATACGATTTTGTCAGCCGCTTTTTCTCCCCCGGCGTTTCCGTACCGGAAGATCCGGTCACCGGCTCCGCGCATACGATGCTGATCCCCTACTGGGGCGAAAAGTTGGGCAAAACGACGATGCTTGCCCGTCAGGTTTCCGCGCGCGGCGGGGATGTGCGCTGTGAACTGAAAGGCTCGCGCGTGCTGATGAGCGGACAGGCTTTACTTTATCTGAAAGGCACAGTTTTTCTGCGCTAATACCCATAACAAGAGAGGAAGAGACAATGCAGGAAATTGATTTTTATCTGGTGGATGCCTTCAGCGACAAAACCTTTGGCGGCAACGCCGCGGCGGTGTGTCCTCTGGAGGAGTGGCTTCCGGACGAGACGCTGCTCAAGATGGCGCAGCAGCATAACCAGTCCGAGACCGCCTTTTTCGTGCGCACCGACGGCGGGTTTGAGCTGCGCTGGTTTACCACGCGGGATGAAATTAACCTGTGTGGTCACGCTACGCTTGCCGCATCGCACGTTATTTTCGAATACCTTGACTATCCGCACACCGAAATCACCTTCACCACCCGCTTCGTGGGCGAGCTGACGGTTAAGCGCAGCGGCGACTGGCTGACGCTGAACTTCCCCGCGTGGTCAACGGAGGTTGTGGATAATCCCCCCGAGGTGCTGTTTAGCGCCCTGGGTATCACCGCGGCCAAAGAGGTGCGCGTCGGACGCGATTACATGGTGGTGCTGGAGAGCCAGCAGCAGGTGGAGGCGTTAACGCCGGATATTAGCGCCATGCTTCCGCTGGATAAAATGGTCTGCGTGACCGCGCCGGGAGAGAAATATGACTTCGTCAGCCGCTTCTTCTGCCCGGGCGAAGGGGTGCCGGAAGATCCGGTTACCGGATCCGCCCACAGCATGCTGATCCCTTACTGGAGCGAAAAGCTGGAAAAAACGTCACTCAGCGCCCGCCAGGTGTCCTACCGTGGCGGGGATCTGCGCTGCGAGCTGAAGGGCGACCGCGTGCTGATTGGCGGCCAGGCGACCCTGTACCTGAAGGGAAGCGTCTTTTTACGCTAGCCGTTCGTTTAGCAGCGCGATAAAGGCTTCCAGCTGGCGGGTCATCGCCCCGCGTCGCCACACCAGCCAGGTTGTAAGCCAGCGCCAGTTTTCTGCCAGCGGCCAGGCTTCAACCTGATGGTGTCCCGGCATACTCTCCAGCATCGAGCGCGGCATCAGCGCGATGCCCGCGCCCGCAATGACGCAGGCGAGCATGCCGTGATAGGACTCCATCTCATGAATGCGGCCGGGCGTGGCTCTGTCCGCATGAAACCAGCTTTCAAGGTGTCGGCGATACGAGCAGTTCGCGCGAAAGGCGTAAACATCGCTGCCGCTGACCTGTGCGGCGCGTGAGATTTCCGCCTGTCCGGCTGGCGTGACCAGCATCATCTCTTCTCTGTAGACCGGCATCCCCTCCAGCTCAGGGTGCGACAGCGGCCCGTCGACGAAGGCGGCGCTTAAGGTTCCCTCCAGTACGCCATCAATCATCGTCCCGGATGGCCCAGTAGAAAGGGCAAACTGGATGCGCGGATAGCGCTGGTTAAACTGCGCCAGCGTTTCGGGAATGCGTACGGCGGCGGTACTTTCCAGCGCGCCGAGGGCGAATAACCCCTGCGGCTCGTCACCCGCGACGACCATCCGCGCTTCATCCACCAGCGCCAGGATCTGCCTGCTGTAGCGCAGGAAGTTATGCCCGGCGGGCGATAAGCGCAAACGCTGGTTCTCACGGATAAACAGCTCCACGCCAAGATCGGCTTCCAGCTGGCGGATGCGGGTCGTCAGGTTTGAGGGGACGCGGTGCACCTTCTGCGCCGCCTGGGTGATGCTGCCCGTCAGCGCGACGGCGTTAAACATTTCAAGCTGGGTTAAGTCCATAGCATTCTCGTTTCGTGAATAAGGTGGTCAGTATTATTCATTTTTAAGAAATAGCAGAGTGGGCCACAATGAATCAACCCAAATGCGTGGAGAACATCATGAAATATTCATCTGCTACACATGCCCTCTCTGTTAACCCGGCTACGGGTGAAACGATCGCTGCGTATCCGTGGGCGACGCCGGAAGAGGTAGAGCGCGCGATTTCTCAGTCTGACTCAGGGTATCGCCAGTGGCGCCGCGAAAGCGTGTCCCACCGCGCGCAGAAGCTGCGCGATCTCGGCGCCGCGCTGCGAAACCGCGCGGAAGAGATGGCGCAGACGATCTCCCGTGAAATGGGAAAACCCATCCTGCAGGCGCGGGCCGAAGTGGCAAAATCCGCCGGTCTGTGCGACTGGTACGCCGAGAACGGCCCGGCGATGCTGCGTGCGGAGCCTACGCTGGTGGAAAACCAGAACGCGGTCATTGAATATCGTCCGCTGGGGCCGATCCTCGCGGTGATGCCGTGGAACTTCCCGCTCTGGCAGGTACTGCGCGGCGCGGTGCCGATCCTGCTGGCGGGTAACAGCTATCTGCTCAAACATGCGCCCAACGTGCTCGGCTCTGCTGAGCTTATCGGGCAGATCTTCGCGGATGCCGGCTTCCCGGAGGGCGTGTTCGGCTGGGTGAACGCCACCAATGATGGCGTCAGCCAGGCGATTAACGATCGTCGTATTGCGGCAGTGACCGTTACCGGCAGCGTCCGTGCCGGTGCGGCGATTGGCGCCCAGGCAGGGGCCGCGCTGAAAAAATGCGTTCTGGAGCTGGGCGGATCCGATCCGTTTATCGTGCTCAACGATGCCGACCTGGATCTTGCCGTGAAGGCCGCGGTGGCGGGTCGCTACCAGAATACCGGGCAGGTGTGCGCGGCGGCGAAACGTTTTATCGTCGAGGAGGGTATCGCCGGGACCTTTACCCAGCGCTTTGTCGAGGCGGTTGCTGCGCTGAAGCTGGGCGCTCCTGACCAGGAGGAAAACTACCTGGGGCCGATGGCGCGTTTTGACCTGCGCGATGAACTGCATCAGCAGGTGCAGGCCACCCTGGCGGAAGGGGCAACGCTGCTGCTGGGCGGAGAGAAAATCAGCGGCGACGGCAATTATTACGCGCCAACCGTGCTGGCCAACGTCACCCCGTCGATGACGGCGTTCCGCCAGGAGCTGTTTGGTCCGGTCGCGGCCATTACCGTCGCGAAAGACGCGGCGCACGCCCTGACGCTTGCCAACGACAGCGACTTTGGCCTCTCCGCCACCGTCTTTACCGCTGACGCTGCGCTTGCGGATACCTTCTCTCGCGAGCTGGAGTGCGGCGGGGTGTTTATCAATGGCTATAGCGCCAGCGATGCGCGCGTGGCCTTTGGGGGCGTGAAGAAAAGCGGCTTTGGCCGCGAGCTTTCCCACTTCGGCTTGCACGAGTTCTGCAACGCGCAGACGGTGTGGAAGGATCGCGTGTAATCCCGTCATGTCGGCCCTCATCGCGAGGGCCACTGTCATTAATCTGCAATGGTTCTGTCATTTTCATTTCGTAGACTCGCACGCGTCTAACGCATTGTTAATGAAGCTAATTATGAACCTAACGCAAATTTTTCGCCGTATTGCGCAGCGTCTTACCCCTCGTCACTTTGGCCTGTTGACGGGCATCTTTTGTATTATTGGCCTTTTCTCCGCGCTGCAGCTCTCCTCATCCTTCCTGCTTAACGCCTCTCTGAACGAAGCCCAGCGCAACGAGCAGCAGAACCTGCTGGCCTGGCAGCAGCAGAGCAAGCTCGATCTGGCCCGCGTCTCCCTGCTGGCGGCAAGCGATCTGCTTAACCGCTCTGGCGTCTGGTTTATGCAGGATAAAGAGACCGGATCCGACGGAAGCTGGCATAGTCTGATGGATGATGCGCAGAGGGCGCTGACGGTTTCACAGCAGGCGTGGAAGGCCTGGCTGGCGCTGAATCCGCCGAAAGACGACGCCCTGGTGAACAGCTATCAGCTTTTCTACGGCGCGATCGAAGAGCAGGCAGAAGGGCTTCTCAAAACCAACACGATTGACGCCTTTTTTGCCGTGCCGTCTCAGGCCTTTCAGTCCGATTTTAACGACAACTATGCGCGCTATCAGCGGGCAAGCGAGAAGCAGGCCATGCAGGGCCGTCAGAGCTTAATGGCGCAGCTCTCCGGCCTGCAAACCCTATTCCTGCTTGCGCCGGTGCTGCTCCTCGCCATCGCGGTTGCCGTCTGGTTCGGCATGTCCAGATGGGTGATTACGCCGCTGCGTCGCCTGATTGCGCATATTAACCGCCTGGCGGCAGGGGATCTCTCCGGCACGCCGCCGAACGTCATGCGCTTCAACCGGGAGATAGGGCAGCTTGGCGACAGTATTGCGACGATGCAGCACGGTCTCCAGCAGCTGGTAACGCAGGTCAGCCATGCCACTGCCACCATGGTGGAGAATATTGGATCCCTGGCGGAGGGTAACCAGAAGCTGTATCAGCAGTCGGCACGCCAGGCGAAAGAGCTGGAGGACGTGACGGCGCATATCGCGGCGCTGGAAAGCCATGTGGAAGGGAATACCGGCTATGCCAGGCTCGCCAGCTCGCGGGCCGATGAAGCACGACAGGCCGCGGTAGGCGGAGACCAGATGATGTCTACCGTTAACGCATCCATGCAGGCGATCGTCGACCGATCGTCCGAGATGCGCGGGATCGTGGCGCTGATCGACAGCGTGGCGTTTCAGACCAACATCCTGGCGCTGAATGCCGCCATCGAGGCTGCCCATGCCGGAAACCAGGGGCGCGGGTTTGCCGTCGTCGCCCGGGAAGTAGGGCTTTTGGCCAGAAAGAGCAGCCACTCAACGCAGACCATTCAGGAACTGATTAACCGCTCCCTGCAGGGCATTGAGGACGGCTCCCGCGCCGTTAACCGGATGGAAGAGAATCTGCAGCAGGTCACCGGTCTGGTGGGAAATTTAAGCAGTTTACTGAATGAGATCTCAACCGCCACGCTCAGTCAGGGGGACAGCATTCACCAGATGACGCGCCAGCTTCAGGCGCTGAATCAGGTTTCCCGTCAGACGGATCTGCTGGTCGCTGGCGCGTCGGACGCGTCCGAACGCCTGCAAAAGCAATCCGATCTTTTGTTGCAGGCCGTTTCGCGTTTTCGTCTTAGCGCCTGACGCAATACATTAGCCTCTGTTATACTCGCAGCCCGTTTTAGCCTGAGGGCAAGGAGCAAAGTGTGGCTGCGGTCATCCATAATGAAATGTTGGACGAGATTCTGGCGCAGGTTCGTCCGTTAATTGGAAAGGGGAAGGTTGCCGACTATATTCCGGCCCTTGCCTCGGTGAGCGGGAATAAGCTGGGAATTGCTATCTGTACCATCGACGGACAGCGGTTCCAGGCAGGCGACGCCACTGAACGTTTTTCCATTCAGTCCATTTCGAAAGTGCTGAGCCTGGTGGCGGCGATGCGCCAGTATGAAGAGGAAGAGATCTGGCAGCGCGTGGGTAAAGATCCGTCCGGCCAGCCTTTTAACTCGCTGCTTCAGCTCGAAATTGAACAGGGTAAACCGCGAAACCCCTTTATTAACGCCGGGGCGCTGGTGGTGTGCGATATGCTGCAAAGCCGCCTCAGCGCGCCGCGCCAGCGCATGCTTGAGATCGTTCGTCAGCTCTCGGGCGTGGACGATATAGCCTACGACCCGGTTGTTGCCCGCTCGGAGTTTGAACACTCCGCCCGTAACGCGGCCATCGCGTGGCTGATGAAGTCCTTCGGCAATTTCCATAACGACGTGGCGACGGTGCTGCAAAACTACTTCCACTACTGCGCGCTGAAAATGAGCTGCGTTGAGCTGGCCCAGACGTTCCTGTTCCTGGCACATCAGGGGCACGCGCCGCATCTCGATCAGGAGGTGGTTTCGCCGCTGCAGGCGCGCCAGGTTAACGCCCTGATGGCGACCAGCGGGATGTATCAAAACGCCGGCGAGTTTGCCTGGCGGGTTGGGCTTCCGGCTAAGTCCGGCGTTGGCGGCGGGGTGGTGGCGATCGTGCCGCATGAAATGGCGATAGCCGTCTGGAGCCCGGAGCTGGATGAAACGGGAAATTCACTTGCCGGCGTGGCGGTTCTGGAAAAACTGACCCAGCGTCTGGGACGTTCGGTATACTGATGTCCGAACTGGATCCTCTCTTTTCCCGCCTGGCGCGATCGACATTTCGCTCGCGCTTTCGCTTAGGCGAGAAGGAACGACAGTACTGCTGGGACAAAGGCCCCGACACCATTGACCAGCATGCCGCGGATTTTGTTGAAAAGCGGCTTGCGCCTGCGCACCCCGCAAACGACGGTAAGCAGACGCCGATGCGGGGACACCCGGTGTTTATCGCCCAGCATGCCACCGCCACCTGCTGTCGGGGCTGTCTGGCAAAATGGCACAACATTCCGCAGGGCGTCACGCTCACCGCGCAGCAACAGCAGTATATCGTCGGCGTCATCCACCACTGGCTAGTGCTGCAGATGAACGCCTAAATTTGACGAGTTATGCTTCCGTTGTATTTGTGTTATAGATGCATCCTAAGTGAGCCCCGATCATGCTGACGACCGCAATATTGCCATAAGCCATCATATGGAATGATATTTGATGCGATCTGCTCTTACCGCTTTCAGGCCGTTCCAGCCCGACACGCCGCTGCGTAATGCCGCGACGATCTTTATTCTCACCACCGTATTTTATTTTGTGGGCGCAGAATTACGTCTCGTGGAGGCATTGTCGCTGTTCTGGCCACTGAATGGCGTAATGGCAGGGATCTTTGCCCGCTATGTTTACCTGAATCGCCTGCATTACTACGCGGTATCCTACGTCGCCATGCTGCTGTACGACGCGGTGACGACGAGCTGGGGTATCGCCTCCGTGGTGATCAACCTGTCTAATATGGTCTTTATCGTCGTCGTGGCCGTACTGGTTCAGCGTGACAGGCGGCTGATGAAGAAAACCCCCGATCCGCTTAACGCATTACGCCTGTTTAACTACTGCCTGATTGCCGCGCTGCTGTGCGCCTTGCTCGGCGCGCTGGGCTCGGTCGGGATTGACAGTCATACCTTCTGGCCGCTGTTTGCCGACTGGTTTAGCGAACAGTTCTCAACCGGCGTGCTGGTAGTGCCCTGTATGCTCACGTTGCGTATGCCCGGGGACGCGCTCAGGTTACGTCTGGAGAGACTGCTGCCGGTGATTGCGCTGATCGTCTCGGTGGCCGCGTCGGTGGTAATCGGCGGCGCGGGCAGCCTCTGTTTTCCACTACCGGCGCTTATCTGGTGTGCGGTTCGCTACTCATTGCCCGCGACCTGTCTGCTGACGTTTATTACCGGCGCGACTGAAATCATTCTTGTTGCCAACGCGATTATTAATATTGCCGTGGCGACGCCGTTTACGACGCCAATGATGTTTTCAGTCCGGCTGGGCATTGCCACGATGGCGATCTGTCCGGTGATGGTCTCCGTCAGCATGGCCGCCATTAATTCTCTCATCCGCCAGGTTTCACTGAGGGCGGATTATGATTTTCTCACGCACGTCTATTCGCGTTCCGGGCTCTATGAGGCGTTAAAACAGGAAGAGACGTACCGACACTCCCGTTTTCTGACCGTCATGCTGCTGGATATTGATTACTTTAAAAGCATTAACGATAACTACGGCCACGAGTGCGGCGACCGCGTGCTGGCGTCGTTTGCCCGACAGGTTCAGGAGGTTGTTGGCGAAGACGGTATGGTCGCGCGGATGGGCGGAGAAGAGTTTGCGGTGGTGGTGAACTCTGGCGATGCGCAGCACGGTTACGAACTGGCTGAGCGTATCCGCGCGACCGTTGCCAGCCATCCCTTTACCTGGCGGCAGCAAACGCTCTCTCTGACGGTCAGTATTGGCCTCGGAAGTGGCAAGGCCGAGCCGTGGCAGTTGACCGAGATCTTTAACAAGCTCATGGCCGAGGCGGACGATCAGCTCTATCGTTCCAAAAAAGCCGGTCGAAATCGTACCAGCGCCCGGGTATCGGACGAGCCAATTGGCGCCCCCTCCGGGAGTGAAACTTCGCTGCGTTAAGTGTCATAAGGCATTGACGTGAATCGTAAGCGGCTTAACAGGATGTTCGGACACTGACAATGTCTCTGTTTAAGCTACGCTTTTAGTAAGGCTTTACGTCAGGAGACATTATGAAAGCACCTGCAACCCCTGAAAATGAAACAGAAAGACTTAACTCGTTGCGCGAATCAGGTCTGCTTGAGATCGACAGTTCCCCGGCGTTTGACCGCTTAACGCGCCTGGCAAAACGCTTCTTCAAGGTACCGCTGGCGATGGTCAATCTCATTGATGAGCATTCGCTCATCGTTAAGTCGGCTGATGGTCAGTCACCCGGTTCCGTTCCGCGTAATATCTCATTTTGTGGACATACGATCCTTACCGCATCGCCGCTGGTGGTAGGGGATATGCTTCAGGACGATCGTTTTGCGGATAACCCGCTGGTGGCCGGTGAGCCTCGGGTGCGTTTTTACGCGGGATTCCCGCTGCGCCTGCGCGACGGCGCAAGCGTAGGCTCGCTCTGCCTGATTGACTATGCGCCCAGGGAATTTTCCGCGGCGGATCTCGCCGTTCTGGGCGATCTGGGCGCGCTGGCTGAAGATGAGTTTGCCGCCATCAGCGCGGCGACGACGGATGAATTAACCGGCTTATTCAACCGCCGCGGCTTTAACCAACTCGTGCGGTTCACGCTTTCGGTTGCCCGACGCCGGGCTGAGCCGCTCACGCTCGGCTGGCTGGATTTGGATCGCTTTAAGGAGATCAACGATCGCTACGGGCATGAAGAGGGGGATAAGGCGCTGAAGGCCATGGCGCAGCTGATGCGCACCTCTTTCCGTGAAGCGGATCTGCTGGTGCGTTTTGGCGGGGATGAGTTCGCCGTCCTGTTTGCGGACACGGATGAGAAGGGTGCCTGGATTGCCATGCAGTATCTCGCCGAGCAGGTCGAAAACTATAATTCACGCAAGCTGCACCCCTGGTCGCTGTTGTTCTCGTGGGGATTAAGCGAGTTTGATCATAACGGCAACGACCTGCAGCAGTGGTTAAAAGACGCGGATGAAAAAATGTACGCCATGAAGCAGCAGCGCCACCGCGCCCGGTGACATAACGAAAGCCTATGTCCGATCCGCTTGCGTTAATAAGTTGTTAAATACAAAGTGAGTGTGTTCAACGTAAGGAAAAACAATGAATACCTCACTGCAAATCAAAACCCTCACCGGGGAAGCAATCCTCGCCCATCTTGATGCGCTGGCCGGGATCCTCGAAAACTGCGTAAACGGCGGCGCGTCCGTCAGCTTTATGCTCCCTTATACCCTGGAAAAGGCCCGCATTTTCTGGCGCGGCATCGCGGAAAGCGTAGCGCGAGGTGAACGCCTCGTGCTTGCCTGCGTTGATGCGCAGGATGGCGTCATCGGAACGGTGCAGCTCATTACGGACCAGCCGGAAAACCAGCCGCACAGAGCCGATGTGGCCAAGCTGCTGGTTCACGAGAACGCGCGCCGAAAAGGGGCCGCGATGGCACTTATGGAAGCGCTGGAAGCTGAGGCCAGGGCCAGAAATATTTCCGTTCTGGTGCTCGATACCGCCACCGGCAGCGGCGCCGAGACCTTCTACCAGCGTGCCGGCTGGCAAAAGGTGGGGGAGATCCCTCGCTATGCCCTGATGCCGGACGGTGTCATGACCGCCACGTCCGTGTTTTATAAGTTCTTATAATTATTTTGCACAACCGTGCGGCGGATTGATCGAAACAGGGTTTCTGGTCGTTAAGTTTTGATAAGTTATCGTACCAATCTTATCAGGCTGTATGACTAATCATAAAAGGAACCTCCTTGTGAACACGCTCAACCGTCATGATTTTCCCGGTGCTCAGTACCCCGAACGCATCATTCAGTTTGGTGAAGGCAATTTCCTGCGTGCCTTCATCGACTGGCAAATCGACCTGCTAAATGAACATACCGACCTGAACGCTGGCGTGGTTGTTGTCCGTCCGATTAAGAGCGACTTCCCGCCGTCGCTGAGTACGCAGGACGGGTTGTACACGACGATTATTCGTGGCCTGAACGAGCAGGGCGAGACGGTGAGTGACACCCGCCTTATTCGCTCCGTTAACCGGGAAATCAGCGTTTATGACGACTATGACGCATTTCTGGCGCTGGCCCACAATCCTGATATGCGCTTTGTTTTCTCCAACACCACCGAAGCGGGCATCAGCTATCACGCGGGTGACAGATTCGACGATGCGCCAGCGGTGAGCTACCCGGCGAAGCTGACGCGGCTGCTGTATGAGCGCTTTAGCTACTTCAACGGTGCGGCTGACAAAGGCTGGATCATCATTCCGTGCGAACTGATTGACTATAACGGTGACGCCCTGCGCGAGCTGGTCTTACGCTATGCGCAGGAGTGGGCGTTACCCGCCGCTTTTATCGAGTGGCTTAATCAGGCCAACACGTTCTGCTCAACCCTGGTTGACCGTATTGTGACCGGCTTCCCGCGCGACGAAGCGGCCGCGCTGGAGGCTGAGCTGGGTTATCGCGACGGGTTCCTGGACACGGCTGAACATTTCTATCTGTTCGTTATCCAGGGGCCAGCATCCCTTGCTCAGGAACTTCGTCTCGATCGGTATCCGTTAAACGTGCTGATTGTCGACGACATCAAGCCCTACAAAGCGCGCAAAGTCGCCATCCTGAACGGTGCGCACACCGCGCTGGTGCCGGTGGCTTTCCAGGCGGGTCTGGATACGGTGGGCGAGGCGATGAACGATGCGGAGATCTGCGCGTTTGTCGAAAAAGCGATTTATCAGGAAATCATTCCGGTGCTCGATCTGCCGCGCGACGAGCTGGAATCTTTTGCCCGTGCGGTAACAGGGCGTTTTCGTAATCCCTACATCCGTCACCAGCTGCTTTCTATTGCGCTCAACGGCATGACTAAATACCGTACCCGCATCCTGCCGCAGCTGCTGGCAGGGCAGAAGGCAAGCGGACAACTCCCTCCGCGTCTGACGTTTGCCTTAGCGGCGCTCATCGCGTTTTATCGCGCGGAGCGTAACGGGGAAAACTATCCGGTGCAGGATGATGCATTCTGGCTGGAACGTTATCAGCAGCTTTGGGCGCAGCACCGGGATCGGCAGTTAAGTACCCGTGACCTTGTGCAGGCTGTACTGAGCGTGAGCGAGCACTGGGAACAGGATCTGACGCAGGTCTCCGGTCTTGTCGATCAGGTCACGCTGGACCTCGATGCCATTCTGCTGAAGGGGATGCGCGCTGCGGTGAAACCGCTTTGCTAATGACGTCACCCGGCTTCGGCCGGGTTTAAACACCCTTCATTTTAGTTACAACATACTATTTGCTCTGTTTTTAATAACAAATGCAGCACCGTGCGGTCATTGCCTTACAGGTGAGAAAATTCAATGTTTCGTTAACATGCTTGCAACTGTGAGGGGGATCACGTTTAATAGCCGAGCGCTTTCCTTTCCTGAAACTCACTATGATTGTTCGTCCTAAACAGCACTGGCTCCAACTGATTTTTGTCTGGCACGGTTCGGTACTTCCTAAAATCTATACCCGACTGTTGCTCAACTTTCTGCTTTCTATCGCCGTAATCCTGATGCTGCCCTGGTATACCTCGCTGGGCATCAAATTTACCGTGGCGCCATTCAGCATTCTCGGCGTGGCGATCGCCATCTTTTTGGGTTTCAGGAACAACGCCTGCTATGCACGCTACGTTGAAGCTCGCCTGCTCTGGGGGCAGTTGATGATAGCGGCACGCTCGCTGTTTCGCGAGGTAAAAAATACCTTACCCGACGATAAGCATCTGGGCGAATTCGTCCGCCTGCAGATTGCTTTTGCCAACTGCCTGCGCATGACCCTGCGCCGGGAGCTGAACGCTGAGCAACTTTCTCGCTATCTTGCTGCGGATGATTTACGTAAAGTCATGGACGCTAACTCACCGGCGAACCGTATCTTGCTGATCATGGGGGAGTGGCTGGCCGTGCGGCGGCGTAATGGGCAGCTATCCGACATCCTGTTTCACAGCCTGAACAACCGTCTGAACGATATGTCGATCGTCCTTTCCGGATGCGAACGCATTGCGACAACGCCGGTGCCGTTTGCCTATACGCTGATTTTGCACCGCACGGTGTATCTGTTCTGCATCATGCTGCCGTTCGCGCTGGTTGTGGATCTGCACTACATGACGCCGTTTGTCTCCGCGTTAATCTCCTATACCTTTATCTCGCTGGACACGCTGGCGGAAGAGCTGGAGGACCCGTTTGGGACGGAGAATAACGATTTGCCGCTGGATGCCATCTGCAACATGATGGAACGCGATCTGCTGCAGATGAACGATGAAGAGAACATTCCGGAACGACTGATGCCGGATAAGCACTATCAGCTGACCTGACGGGCGTTCCACTCGTCGCGGGTGATCTCCCACAGTTCTGAATCCAGGATGCCGCTGACGTACGCTTTCTTCTCCGTCCTGATAAGCCGCATGCCGCTGCTGTCCGAAATACGACGCGAGCGGCCGTTTGCGGCAGCCTTCGGGGCACGTAATACGGGTTTGTTTAGCGTGTTGAACCAGTAATCCGTCGCGGCAATGCTGGCTTCACGCATATATCCTTTGCCCTGAAACTCAGGGGCCAGCCAGAAACCACGGTTGTTATCCTCGACGTCGTACAGGCAAATAATGCCCATCAGTTCATCCGGCACCTCGCGGCGGCGGATACTCCAGAACCAGGCAATCCCTTTTGCCATATCCGGCAGCGCCACGTTGTTGACATAGTTTTCCGCGCCGTTATCCGGGTAGGGCCAGGGCACGGAAGAGACCATATAACGCACAATCTCCCAGCGTGGATACAGCTTCTGTATCTGGATGGCATCTTCCGCAACCAGCGGTTTTAGCAGCAGGCGTTCTGTCGTCAACGTCGGAATTGTCATGCGCGAATCTCCATATTTAGGCGTTATGCTTTTATTTGCGTTCTGGTATTTTCATTTCTACCACATTCTATTTAGTTGCGTTGTAACGTATTTACTACCAAAATTTTGCTCTGCAGGGTACTCAATTGTCAGATTAGTTAGGTTAACTTACCCACCCACATAAGGAATAATGTATGGTTTTGCCTGGAATGAATCCTGAGACAAATCTACCCGGTTATGATTATGCGCGAATGACAGGTTTAGGGGCGGCAGATTTCGATTTCAAAGCACTGGGTTCCGCCATGGACTGTAATCGCGAATTTGCTCAGGCCGGTATCATTTATTCTGATGGTACTCAACGCTACCTGGTTCGCTCTGGGCAGCGTCATCCTAATGGTCAAAGTGGCATTGTAACCCACGTAATTGTAACGAAAGCGAACTCGCAGCCATCCACCTCCAGCGTAGGTAAATCATTGACTGACGCTGTGACATCGACATCCATGGGTACTGAGCTAGCGTCGACTGTACTATCCTGTGGGGCGATGATCATTACTGGAGGTGTAATGCTTGCAGGCACGGCTGCAACACCTCTTACCGCCGGAGGCAGTGGTGTTTTAGTGGCTATCGGCTACGCTGGTACTCTCGCTACCGGATTACAATGTGTTAACGGTCTTTATCGTATTTATGATCTGGTTGAAAACGGTGGAGGAAATGTTGCATGGCTCGATACGCAAGAATGGTACGTCGCCACCTCCACATCACTGGATGTAATTTCGTTAGCAAGTGCAGGAGGGGCATTAAAAGAAGCCGTTACCACCTGGCGTGCAATGAAATCCATATCTTCCTTGAAAGCTACAGAATGGTTAAAAAACTATCCTCGTCAGGATCGAGCTCGTTTGACCGAATTGATAATTCGCGCGCAAAACCCAGGTATAAGCAACAAAGAAATCAAGGCTCTTATCCGCGCGGGTCTTTATCCGAAACGCTTTCCAACCGGGCCGGTTCAGGTAGAACTCACTCGACAACTTGGGCAAGTGGTAACAAGTGCCGCAGCATTGGCAGGAAGTGCGGTGAGCGGCGTTATTGCAGCGCCCAGTAATTTACCACGGACCGGTAAATACATTATCGGTACCATTCAGTCACTGGCGGTATTCTGATGAAGTTTTTGAGTTTGTTAACCGGACGTGTTTTCCAGGATCTCCTGCATCATGGTAAAGATATAGAGGAGGCTATTGCTCGTCGTGATACTCGCCTTCTGGATAATTCCACTCCCGAGTTGGAACGGTATTTTTCGCGCCCCCTCAGTGAGCTTCCGCGTCAAAATCCTTACCCGGTAGCTATGCTGTTACCTCTGTTTTTAGTGGCGTTTGCGCTAAACCTTTTGCCTTTTCTCAGTACGTTGCAGGGTTTGTCACCTTTACATCATGCATTGAGCTTTTTCTTACCATCATTGACGATGACAGGTGCGCTCATTGTGACAAGCGTACTACTGGCTCGCGGGAAGACGTCGGGATTGTCGGGCTTTATGGCGTTGTTCATCATCCTGCTGATAACGACCCTCGTTCAGGTTCTACATATCCTGTTTTCTCATGATGGAAGCCTCTGGCCACTCGTCATTGCATCTTTCGCGCTGTTACTTTGTCGGGTGGTGATGAACAGCAGCGGCTTTGTGCTTTTTACGCTCTATTGTCGTACTCAGCGTCTTGCCAGATCGGCACGGGAAATGCGGCTAAAAAGCCGTTAAAGGGGGAGGTTATGACATTTGTGACGCTGCGCGAAAACTATCATCACTCGCGTATGGCCGGGGCTGATTTACGCTGTTTTGAAATGGCGATTACTCTGTAATGTGAGGAACACATGGCTGTTACGGTACGACCTCTATGCAAAGACGACTATTCCCAATGGCGACCGCTGTGGGACGGCTACACCCAATTTTATGACTGCTTTCTGGAGGAATCCGTCACCGCATCAACGTGGGAAAGGGCGCTCTCAGCGCAATCGTCGATGTTCTGCCGCGTGGTAGAGAAGGACGAAAAGGTCATCGGTTTCGCCATGTGCGTACTGCACGAAGGCACCTGGTCAACGGCGCCCATCTGCTACCTTGAAGATCTGTTTGTCGATGCCGACGAACGGGGAACGGGGGCCGGGAGGGCGCTCATCGATGCCCTGATAGAGGAAGGCAAGCGGGAAGGGTGGTCAAAACTGTACTGGGTCACCCGGGAGAACAACCCGGCACGCAAACTGTATGATAAATATTGTGAAGCCGACGATTACGTCCGCTATCGCCTCTCCCTTTGAGGCAAATCCGCCTGTGTTTGTATCACACTGTATCAGCGTTCCACATACATACACAGGCTTGCAATAAACCCGCTTTCGCACATATTCGCTATACACTGCAGTGTTGTTATATCCCCGTGAATTGTACTCAACCGGAGATACCAGCATGTTTAGCAAACTCGCTTACTCAACCCTCGCACTGACCGTTTCGCTTGGCACCGTGATGTCCTGTCAGGCCGAAGTCACCGGCACCCGCTTCGCCGCGGCCTTCGATCGTCCTCAGCAAATTAACGCTGGCGATCTGAATGTCGGTTATGTCGACATCGGCCCGAAAAATGGCCAGCCGGTTATTTTGCTGCACGGCTGGCCCTACGATATTCACAGCTATGCTGACGTCGCGCCCGCACTGGCGGCAAAAGGCTACCGGGTGATTGTGCCTTCTCTGCGCGGCTACGGCACCACGCGCTTCCTGTCAGCAAAAACGCCGCGCAACGGCCAGCCTTCCGCCATGGCAAAAGATGTGGTGAACCTGATGGATGCCCTCAATATCAGGCAGGCGGTATTTGCAGGATATGACTGGGGAGCCCGCACGGCGGATATCGTTGCGGCGCTATGGCCAGAGCGCGTGAAGTCGCTCGTCTCGGTCAGCGGCTACCTCATCAGCAGCCAGCAGATTGGCAAACAGCCGTTGCCGCCCAAAGCCGAGCAGCAGTGGTGGTATCAGTTCTACTTCGCCACCGAGCGCGGTGCGCAAGGCTATGCCCAAAACACGCATGACTTTGCGCGCTTAATCTGGTCGCAGGCCTCGCCTGACTGGAAATTCAGCGATGCGGTCTTTAACGCCAGCGCTAAATCCCTCGATAATCCGGATCACGTCGCGGTGACGCTCAGTAACTATCGCTGGCGCTTAGGGCTGGAGAAAGGCGAGCGCAAATACGACAGCTACGAGAAAAAGCTGGCCACCCTGCCGAACATCACCGTACCGACGATCACCATCGAAGGCGGAAACAACGGCGCGCCGCATCCGGCACCGCAGGCCTACGCGGGTAAATTTACCGGTAAGTATGAACACCGCACCTTTGGGGCGACCGTAGGACACAATCCGCCTCAGGAAGATCCGCAGGATTTCGTCAAGGCCGTCGTTGACGCTGACAAACTCTGAAATGTGCTATTTTCAATACGTTACCCTTCGGTCTGGAGATTTCGGTGGAACATATTGATCATATCCTTGTCGTCGATGACGACAGGGATATCCGTGAACTGATTGTCGATTATCTTGGCAAGTCTGGTTATCGCGCGACGGGGGCGGCCAACGGCAAAGAGATGCGCGTCGTGCTGGATAAACAGCATATCGACCTGGTGGTGCTGGACGTCATGATGCCCGGCGATGACGGCCTTACGCTATGCCGGCAGCTGCGCAGCGGCAAATATAAAGATCTGCCTGTTCTTATGCTCACCGCGCGCAATGAGGAGACGGACAGGATCCTGGGGCTTGAGATGGGGGCGGATGACTACGTGGTGAAGCCGTTTGTCGCCCGCGAGCTGCTGGCGCGCATCAAAGCGATTTTGAGACGTTTTCGCACGATGCCGCCCAATCTAAAGGTGACAGAAGCAGGGCGGCTGGTGTCGTTCGGTGAATGGCAACTTGATACCGTCGCCCGGCACTTAATCGATCCGGAAGGGATGATTGTCGCGCTCAGCGGGGCGGAATATCGCCTGCTGCGCGTTTTCCTCGATCATCCTCAGCGGGTGCTGACCCGCGATCAGCTGCTCAACCTGACGCAGGGACGGGACGCCGAGCTGTTTGAACGCTCTATCGACCTGCTGGTTAGCCGGGTTCGCCAGCGCCTGAATGAAGATGCCCGCACGCCCGCCTACATCAAAACCGTGCGCAGCGAAGGCTACGTGTTTACCATGCCGGTGATCGTCAAAGAGGCCAACGAATGACGTTCTGGCCGCGTTCTCTGCTGGCCCGTTTGCTGATTGTGGTGCTTTCCGGCCTGCTGCTGGCTAATGCCCTGAGCCTGACGCTGGTCATGATTGAACGCATGCACAGCGCCCGCACGGTGATGCTCGGTAATCTGGAAAACGACGTCGCAACCAGCGTCGCCATTTTAGACCGACTACCGGCCAGCGAACGCGCCGCCTGGCTGTCGCGGCTGGAACGGGGTAACTATCGCTATATTCTGGGTACGGGGGAGCCTGGCCCAGCGCCGACGGATACGCGTTCGCAGGATGCTATCCGAACCCTAAAAGCGACGCTTGCGGCAGAGTATCCGCTCAGCTTCACCGCCGTTCCCGGCGCCGTTTCCCACATCCAGGCGCACCTTACCCTACGCGATGGCTCGCCGCTGACCATTGACCTGATCCCGCGCATGCCGCCGGTCGCCAGCTGGCTGCCCGTGGTGCTCATCCTGCAGCTGCTGCTGCTCGCGGCCTGCGCCTGGTTTGCCGTGCGGCAGGTCGTGCGGCCGTTTTCGCAATTTACCCGCGCGGTAGACTCCCTCGACCCGGGGGCCAATACGCCAATGGCAGAGAAAGGGCCACTGGAGGTGAGGCGGGCAGCCCATGCGTTCAACGCCATGCAGGCACGCATTCAGTCTTACCTTAAGGAGCGGGCGCAGATCCTGGCCTCCATTTCGCACGACCTCCAGACGCCGATTACCCGCATGAGGCTGCGGGTCGAAATGGCCGATTGGCCTGAACTGCGCGACAAGCTCATGAATGACCTTGATAACATGTCGCGCCTGGTGCGGGAGGGTATTGCGTATGCCCGGTCATCAGAATCACTGGAAGAGACGACCCTGAAGCTGGAGCTGAACGCATGGGTCAACAGCATCGCCAGCGACTATCAGGACATCGGTAAAAACGTGCAGTTTCAGGCAGGCGACGTCCGCTTGCCGATCGTTACGCGCCCGCAGGCGCTTCGCCGGGTGATGACCAACCTGCTGGATAACGCCCTGAAGTTCGGTGAGTATGCCGTCATTACTCTTGATGCTTCATCTGCCGCACAGGTGATTATTCACATTACGGACGGCGGACCGGGGATCCCCGAGGCCGAGCTTGAGGCGGTATTGCAGCCGTTTTACCGGGTTGAAACATCGCGCAACCGCGATACCGGCGGCACCGGCCTCGGGCTGGCGATTGCCGCGCAGCTCACCGCGCAGCTGGACGGCAAGCTCAACCTGGTGAACCGGGCCGGAGGCGGGCTCGACGTCGCCATTACGCTGCCGCGCCGTTAGCGAATTGTACGGCTTTGTATCTTCCAGCCCGGATGATACAGAGCCAGACAAAATCCGCGCTTTTACACATATCCTGAACACATCCGCACGATGAAATAGCCTCACTGCAGCGTCGCAGGACTTCTGTCATGAGGTTTCTATGTTTCTGTTAATCGCTTTTCTGGGCGGGATGATAAGCCTGCTCAGTCCATGTACGCTCCCGGTTATCCCGCTTCTGTTCGCCGGTTTTCAGGGGCAAAAACGGCATATTCTGGCCCTGCTTGCGGGGATGATCGTGATGTTTACCCTGGTGGCGATGGTCGTCACCGTCGCCAGCGCATGGATCGCCGAGGCAACCCTCGTCGGCCGCTGGCTCGCCCTCATCATCCTCGCCGTGGCCGCGCTGGCCTTAATGTTTCCGTCATTCGCCCAGCGCATTGCAGGCCCGGCCGTCAGTGCGGGAAATGTCCTCAATACCCGAAGCGGCAAAACGCGCGGTATGGCATCGGCTTTTCTGGCCGGGCTTGCGGTCGGGCTGCTCTGGTCTCCCTGCGCCGGGCCCATTCTGGGGGCGATATTCAGCATCAATATTGCAGGGCATTCCGCCATTGCGACGGGCGCGCTGCTCGCCGCCTACGGCAGCGGATGCGCGCTGATGCTGGGCCTGCTCGTTTCAGGAGGCCGCAGGCTGATGGCGCCGTTAAGAGCTAAATCGGCGCTGATGGAAAAGCTGCGGCAGGGGGCAGGCGTGGTGATGCTGGCAGCTGTAGTGCTCAACGCCACAGGGATGACGTCGCTCCTCAGAGGGGCAAACGGCATCGCGGATCGTCTTGAGACCGGGCTTCTGACGCTGGTGAAACCGACGAACGCGCCGGTGAAGCTTCAGCCGGTCGTGGTGACAGAGCCCAGCAGCCAGTTGCCCTCATTGAGTGGAGGAACCGGGTGGATAAACGGTGACCCTGTCACGTCTGAATCCCTGCGAGGGAAGGTGGTGCTGATTGATTTCTGGACCTGGGACTGCATCAACTGCCAGCATACGCTCCCGCATGTGCGAGACTGGGCCACGAAGTACCAGCCGCAGGGGCTGGTCGTGATTGGCGTTCACACGCCGGAATATCCCTGGGAAAAACCGCTCGCCTCGGTGAAAAACGCGGTCAATAAATGGCAGCTGCCGTATCGGGTGGTGACGGATAATAACTACCAAATCTGGAATGCATTCGGCAACCAGTACTGGCCAGCGCATTACTATTTCGATGCCAAAGGCCAGCTGCGCTATACCGCTTTTGGCGAAGGTGATTATGAGCAGCAGGAAAAGGTTATCCAGCAGCTGCTCAAAGAGGCCCGTTCCTGACCCCGCTCAGGGCTGACGCTGAGCCACAATAAACAGCCGCGGGAAAGGTAGCAGTATCTGACCGTTTTCCTGGAGCGGATACTGCTCTTCCAGCAGTTCATGGTAGCGTTTCAGGAAACGTTTCTGCTCGCTCTCATTCAGTTCCTGAAGCCACGGGCGCAAGCCGGTGGCGCTGACCCAGTCAATAATGGCCTGGTGGGAGCGCATTTTATGGAAATACGTTGTCCGCCAGATATCCACCTCACAGCCGGCCTCCGACAAAATGTCGTAATAGGCGTGCACGCCCGGCAGAGGTTCCCGGCCGCGATCGGGGTAGTCTTGTTCCAGCGCCACTTCACGCATCGCTACGTGAGTCGGTTCTAGCCAGTTGTCAGGCATCTGGATCGCTAATACGCCATTCAGCGCCAGCAGAGAAACAAGGTGCGGCAGGAGATCGTAATGGTCTGGTATCCACTGTAGCGAGGCGTTGGCGTAAATCAGGCTCAGCGGCTTGCCAGGCTTGTACTGGCGGATATCGGCCTCAACAAAATGGCAGTCAGGTAACGCGGTGCGTGCTTCCTCGAGCATTGCAGGGGAGTTATCAACTCCGGTGATCTGTGCCGACGGCCAGCGGAGCTTCAACAACGCGGTGCTGTTTCCTGGCCCGCAGCCCAGATCGACGATGGTCGAGGCCTCATCCAGAGGAACTCTGGCGAGCAGCTCAGCGGCAGGACGCGTTCTTTCCGCGCCGTATTGCAGGTAAAGAGAAGGGTTCCAGTCGGCCATCATCGGTTCTCCGTGTTGCATGCTTCTGCAAGAATAGCACACGCAGACACCTGCACGATGGCAGATGTCCGGAGCGCGGCAGGCTAGAGAATGCCTTTCAGCGCAACATGATAAAGCAGCATGATGGTCTTCCCGTCGACAATCTTGCCCGTTTCAATACCGCGTAAGGCCTCATCAAGCGTCATCTCCAGCACGTCGATATCTTCTCCTTCCGCCTTGATCCCGCCACCTGCGCCGGTTTTGTCTTTCGGCTGGTACTCAGCAAGATAGAAATAGAGCTTTTCCGTAACGGAGCCCGGGCTCATATAGGCTTCAAAGATTTTCTGCACGCTTGAAACGTGGAATCCCGTCTCTTCTTCCGCTTCTGCTTTTATGCGGCTTTCGGGGTCCATGTTGTCCAGCAGCCCCGCAGCGGCTTCAATTAAATCGTCCTCATGCCCGTTGATAAAGACGGGGAAGCGGAACTGGCGAGTCAGGATCACCGTCTGTTTATCACGGTTGTAGAGCAGAATCGTCGCGCCGTTCCCACGATCGTAGACTTCCCGGTGCTGACGCTGCCATTCACCGTCACGTCGCTGCTGGTCGAAGGTGTATTTTTTTAGGACATACCAGTTATCTGAAAGGATTTCACTGTCAATGATGCGTACATCTGCACGTTTTGATTGCACGTTTGTTCCTCCTTACGTAGAGTGATTATCATAAACAGCATTATCGTGCACTTTCAAGATAAAACATGCAACATCAGGAATCATGATGCTTACCAGTCAGCGAAAACAATTGATCCTCGATAAGCTCAGCGCAGAAGGTCAGGTCCAGTCTAAAGCGCTCAGCATTCTCTTCGATGTCTCTGAAGACACCATTCGGCGTGACCTGCGCGAACTGGCTGCAGAAGGGCGTTTGCAGCGCGTTCACGGCGGGGCGCTGCCGTCGTCTTCCGCGATTGTGCCTTTTGCGGAACGTCAGTCCGTTAAAATGGATGCCAAAAAAAAGTTGGCGCAGAAGGGCGCGCAGCTGATCTCTTCGGGCCAGGTGGTGATTGTTGACGGAGGAACGACGACCTCGGAGCTGATTACCTTCTTGCCGCCCGATCTGCGTATCACCGTGGTGACGCACAGCCCGAGCATCGCCCTGGGTCTTGTTAATCATCCATCTATAGAGGTGATTCTGATCGGCGGTCGCTTGTACAAACACTCGATTGTCGCCGTCGGCGCGGCGGCCATCGAAGGCATCGAAAATATTCATGCAGACCTGTTCTTTATGGGCGTGACCGGGATCCATCCGGAAGCTGGACTGACGACCGGCGATTTCGAAGAGGCATGCATCAAACGTGCATTTTCCGGCAGAGCCGCCGAGACGGTAGTTCTGGCTTCGCCGGAAAAAATCAACACCGCGTCTTCGTTTGTGATTGGCGATGTGTCCCTGGCGAATACCATTGTTGTCGAAGACGATACCGATCGTAGCTGGCTGAATGCGCTATCGGAAAAAGGGGTATCGGTCGTGCTGGCTAACGCATGAGCCAGTCAGATCACTGACCGGGACGGGCTACATAACCGATCGCTTTCGTCCAACGAAGGTCCAGCGCAGGTAATCGTATAGCCAGTTGTACAGCATCGTGTATGGCAGGAAAAAGAACACAAGACCAATCTCAACAAAAAACGCTTCGGTGAGGGTTAAATCCAGCATAAACATAGCCACAGGGATTAAGGTGACGATAAGTCCTGTTTCAAAGCCAACCGCATGGATAGCTCGCACGAGAAATGTACGTTGAAAGCGGTGTTTTTTCTGCAGGGAGTCAAAGAGTTTGTTGAAGACAAAATTCCAGGCGGTGGCGGTAAGTGCAGATATCACAGATAACGAGCCAGACTGCAGTACCGAAACGTTCATCAACCATGCCAGTGACAATGCGATGATAACATTGGCCGTTACTTCAAAAATGACAGCATGGAAAATTCGCTCTCTAAAACTTTTATCTAATTCAATTTCCATAGGTTTACAGCGGGGGCGTGAAAAGGTTGAAGTATACCAGACGCCGTTAAACTCCGTTTAAACATGCAGCTCCTTGACCAGGGCAATCATAAACTGACAAGCACAGATTTCCTCTGGATTTACGCTTGTCAAAGCAAGTTTAAAATGTCACCTCTTTGTGCAAGATAGAAAGGGCACTTTCAGCCTATGTAATCATATTAATGTGACTGCTGCGTTATCCCACTCAACCAATTAATAAAGCAAAAGT
>NZ_JBLKDA010000012.1:0-130270 GCF_047530215.1 Enterobacter sp. 01-M-03-SI-ECC | reverse complement strand
AGCGGCAGGGTTGCTGTATTTACAGATGGAGAGTGGACTCAGGAGGAAGATCATCGGGGTGAGACTGTTTATTCAATCACTGACGCCAAATCTTCTACTGTCGATTACATCGGCCCTATCCCTGCAGGTTTTACCGGCATTTCACCTTCCGGACCTTATCAGAAATGGAATGGTAAAAAATGGGTAACGGATACTGCAGCTCAGCACGCTGCTGATGTTGAATCGGCGGAGCAACAGAAAGCTGCGCTGCTTCTTGAGGCGAAAGCAACGATCAGTCTCTGGCAGACGGAGTTACAGTTAGGCATCATCAGTGATGAAGATAAAGCGAGCCTGATCGCCTGGATGAACTACATAAAAGCAGTTCAAGCTATAGACACGCCGAAAGCGCCGGATATCACCTGGCCGATACCACCTGCAGGTGACGCATAAGCCAAAAAGGCTGTCGGGAATATTCCGGCAGCCTTATGCACACACAAACCAACCTGGTGCACCCGCTTCGTCATCTCAGCCAGGATGATCTGTCTGGCCCCTGAACCCCCTGAACATTGCGCTTGTCATAAACCAGTTCAACTAACATCACTATACCTCCTTGCGAACTTGATCTATGAAAGCAAAAATACTACTGTATATGCATACAGTAAGTTTGGAGTGGAGGGTGCGTTCATGCCTCGTTTACCGGATGTACGTGCTGCTTTTATAGCGGCCATACAACAAAACCCGAAGGGCTATCTTTGTCTGCATACAGACAAATTCATCGCTGAACTGAGGGAGAGGAACTGGCATTTCAGCTATGAGGATGCAAACTCATGGATAGAGCGTAACCAGACTGGATTTGTAGATAAGACCACCGACGGCAGCGACAACCGTTACTGGATCCTGCGTAACATGGGGAGGGTATTCTAATGGGCTTTCCTTCACCGGCAATGGATTACGTTGAGCGCCAGCTTTCTCCAGCCGTTCTTTGCAATATTTCTGTAGATAGCCGGGTACTTGAAACTGATGTTGGGTTCGCGGTCATTGAACCTGCCACGAAAAAAACACAAGGTGATGTATTGCTTATCCTTTGCGACGGGCGCACGCAGTTTGCCAAGTTGATGGGAATTTCACTCATTACAGATGATGGCGAGGCGATAGAAGGTAATGCTCTCGAAGAAGTGGAAGTTCTGGGTAGAGTAACGTTCTTTATCAACCGAGCAGAAGATGATGATTGCGCGGTGGTATAGCCATTTCTCACAAAATAGCATTCCCCAAAATAAAAACTAAGTGGATGAAAAATATGGTGAAAATTAAGCATAAAAGCGCAAATAAATCAGCCAGTAAAATGCATGTAACTGGCTGATTTTTAATATTTAATTTGTGGTTGATGTGCTTTGCTTGTGGAACAGCTCCCGAAACACCGGATAAATGTCATCCTGGTCACGGATGTGCTGCATGGCAAAATTGTCAAACATTGACTGCAGATGTTCATACTCCCGCCACAGGGTTTGATGCGCGCGACGGGTGATTTCGATATAGCTGTAGTAACGCACCACTGGCAGAATTTTCTTCGCCAGAATCTCGTGGCACAGCGGAGAGTCGTCGGCCCAGTTATCGCCGTCCGACGCCTGCGCGGCATAAATATTCCACTGGGAGGGGTCGTAACGCTCTTTCACCACCTCATCCATCAGCTTCAGCGCGCTCGAGACGATGGTGCCCCCGGTCTCCTGCGAGTAGAAGAACTCATGTTCATCCACCTCCTTCGCCTGGGTGTGGTGGCGGATATAAACCACCTCCACGTTCTTATAGGTTCTGCTCAGGAACAGATAGAGCAGAATATAAAAACGCTTCGCCATATCTTTGGTGGCCTGGTCCATCGAGCCGGAGACGTCCATCAGACAGAACATCACCGCCTGGCTGGAGGGCTCGGGGCGTTTTTCGTAGTTCTTGTAGCGCAGGTCGAAGGTGTCGATAAACGGTACCCGTTCGATCTTCGCCCTCAGCTCGGCAATTTCTTTACGCAGGCGCTCCTCTTCCAGCAGTTGCGCCGGTTCCGTGTTTTCAACCACCTTCAGGCTGCTCTCCAGCTCGCGCAGTTCGCGACGTTTGCCTGCCGTCATGGCCGTTCGTCGCGCCAGCGAATTCTGCAACGAACGCACGACGCTGATGTTGGCGGGCACGCCGTTGGCGGTATAGCCCGCGCGATGGGTTTTATACTCATTAAGCTGACGATGCTGATTCTTTTTCAGATTCGGCAGCGCCAGGTCTTCGAACAGCAGGTCGAGATATTCATCTTTCGAAATCTGGAAGACAAATTCGTCCTGACCTTCACCGTCCTGGCTGGCCTGTCCCTGACCGCTTCCTGAACCACCGCCGCCGCCCTGAGGGCGCTCAATTCTGTCGTTCTGAACGAAATGGTCGTTACCTGGGTGTACGCGATGGCGCAGGCCGCCTCGACCCTGATGAAACATCGGTTCGCTGATGTCATCGGTGGGGATGGAGACAGACTCGCCGCTGTCGACGTCGGTCACCGAGCGTTTGTTGATGGCCTCGGAGATAGACTGTTTAATTTGCGCTTTATAACGGCGCAAGAAGCGCTGGCGGTTTACCGTGCTCTTGTTTTTGCCGTTAAGACGCCGGTCAATAAACCAGGTCATATGCCCCCCGTACTGCATTTGCCAACTCTATGCTGTGCGTGTAGTGCCGGATGCGCTGCGCTTATCCGGCCTACGGTTCGTTATTGCAGGCCCCGGCGTGGAGCCTTTTGTTTTAAGACGATTTACGCACGCGCAGGTACCATTCGCACAGCAGGCGGACCTGCTTGCGGGTGTAGCCTTTTTCCATCATACGATCGACAAAATCGTCGTGCTTTTTCTGCTCATCGGTTGAGGTTTTGGCATTAAACGAGATCACCGGCAGCAGCTCTTCGGTATTGGAGAACATTTTCTTCTCAATGACCGTGCGCAGCTTCTCGTAGCTGGTCCAGTTCGGATTGCGCCCGTTGTTATGCGCTCTGGCGCGCAGGACGAAGTTCACAATCTCGTTACGGAAGTCTTTCGGGTTACTGATCCCGGCGGGCTTCTCGATTTTTTCCAGCTCCGCGTTCAGGGATTCACGGTCAAACAGCTGGCCGGTATCCGGGTCACGATACTCCTGATCCTGGATCCAGAAGTCAGCGTAGGTGACATAACGGTCGAAAATGTTCTGCCCGTATTCTGAATAGGATTCCAGGTAGGCCGTCTGGATCTCTTTGCCAATGAACTCGGCGTATTTCGGAATCAGGTAACCTTTCAGGAACTCAAGATAGCGCTCAGCCTGCTCCTGCGGGAACTGCTCGCGCTCGATTTGCTGCTCCAGCACGTAGAACAGATGCACCGGGTTGGCCGCCACTTCCGCATGGTCGAAGTTAAAGACGCGGGAGAGGATCTTAAACGCAAAACGCGTGGACAGACCGTTCATCCCCTCATCAACCCCTGCATAGTCGCGGTACTCCTGATACGACTTCGCTTTCGGGTCGGTATCTTTCAGGCTTTCACCATCATAGACGCGCATTTTTGAATAGATGCTGGAGTTTTCCGGCTCTTTCAGACGCGAAAGGATAGAGAAGCGTGACAGCGTTTCCAGCGTGCCCGGCGCGCAGGGCGCGTGCACCAGCTCGCTGTGGTTAAGCAGTTTCTCGTAAATTTTGATCTCTTCGGAGATCCGCAGGCAATAAGGCACCTTGACGATGTACACGCGGTCAAGGAAGGCCTCATTGTTTTTGTTATTACGGAAGGTCACCCATTCAGATTCGTTGGAGTGGGCGAGAATAATCCCGTTAAACGGCAGGGCGGAAATGCCTTCCGTACCGTTGTAGTTTCCTTCCTGCGTCGCCGTCAGCAGCGGGTGCAGCACCTTGATAGGCGCTTTAAACATCTCGACGAATTCCATAATCCCCTGGTTAGCGCGGCACAGCGCGCCCGAGTAACCGTAGGCATCCGGATCGTTTTGGGCGAAGTTTTCCAGCTTACGAATGTCGACTTTACCCACCAGCGCCGAGATGTCCTGGTTGTTCTCGTCACCGGGTTCCGTTTTGGCGATGGCGATCTGTTCGAGGATGGACGGCCAGACTTTCACCACGCGGAATTTGGTAATGTCGCCACCAAACTCGTGCAGGCGTTTTGCCGCCCACGGCGACATGATGGTGCCGAGGTAGCGACGCGGGATGCCGTACTCTTTATCCAGAATTTGTGCATCTTCCTGCGGGTTAAACAGGCACAGCGGATGATCGTTGACCGGGCTGCGTTCGCCGTTGGCGCTGAGCACGTAGATAGGCACGCGCTGCATCAGCGACTTCAGGCGTTCCGCCAGCGAGGATTTACCGCCACCCACGGGGCCGAGTAAATAGAGGATCTGTTTCTTCTCTTCCAGACCCTGAGCGGCATGCTTCAGATAGGAGACAATCTGTTCGATAGCGTCTTCCATTCCATAGAATTCTTCGAACGCCGGATATCGGGCGACCACCCGATTCGAAAAGAGACGGGAAAGCCGTGGCTCCAGGGCAGTGTCAACCATGTTTGGCTCACCAATAGCCATCAATAGCCGTTCTGCCGCATTGGCATAGGCACTGCGATCTTGCCGACAGATGGTAAGAAACTCCTGCAGTGTGAACTCTTCGTCCTTGGCAGCTTCATAGCGCTGGCGATAGTGATCGAATATATTCATGGCATGCCGTCCTTTCGTTTTTTAGCACAGGATAAGAGCCGTTCGTATGAGTAGTGGAGGCTCCCGGAAGAGAATCTCTCGCACCTCACTGCCAGAGCAGCAACCTGTGTGCCAGGTCGGACGCTAAGAACCGCAGGGTGTTCAGGAAAACTCTTCTTAAATTAAAGCGTAGATGGCATTTGCAAAACTTGCATGCCCATAAAATCTACTTTCAATGACATATCAATAACTCATCCAAAAATTTCCACTGTCGTTATAAGGCAAAAGCACGTTTTTCATTCAGCGGTCATATAAATGAAAGCACGCTGTCATCTGTAAAGTTAAAAATAACGGGTTAATCAGACTGATTAGCAGGCAAAAAATTTTGGGATGTACGGGATTGGCGGTTACACTTCACACGCTGATTATTTGACTACAGGAAAGAATGGATTGTGACCAAACTCAAACTTCTGGCATTGGGCATCCTTGCCGCGACCGCAGTAAGCACCGCGCAGGCGGAAAGTCAGTGGACGGTTGGCGCGGGTGTTGGCGTCATTAACAGCCCGTACAAACAGTATGACCGTGATGTTTACCCTGTTCCCGTTATCACCTATGAAGGGGATAACTTCTGGTTCCGCGGGCTGGGCGGCGGCTACTATCTCTGGAACGATACGGCCGATAAGCTCTCCATTATGGCCTACTACGATCCGACTCACTTCAAGCCGGGTGACAGCGACAGCAACGCGCTTCGCCGACTCGACAAGCGTAAAAGCTCGATGATGGCCGGGCTCTCGTATGTCCACAACACCGAGTATGGCTTCCTGCGTACGGCCCTGGCGGGTGATACGCTGGATAACAGCAACGGCTTTATCTGGGACCTGGCGTGGCTGTACCGCTACACCAACGGCGGGTTTACCCTGACGCCGGGTATCGGTGTGCTGTACAGCAGCGAGAACTACAACGATTACTACTATGGCGTCTCTAAAAATGAGTCCCGTCGCAGCGGTCTGAAGAGCTACAGCGCAGACGACGGCTGGGATCCATACCTGGAGCTGACCGCAAGCTATAACTTCCTCGGCGACTGGAGCGTGTACGGCACCGGCCGTTATGAGCGCCTGAGCGACGAAGTGAAGGATAGCCCGATGGTCGATAAGTCCTGGGCAGGTATTTTCTCTGTTGGCGTGAGCTACAAGTTCTGATTGTGCATTAATTGAGTGCAATCATTGCATCAAAACGGGGCGCTTGCGCCCCGTTTGCTTTATCGCGGTGCAGGGTGCTTAACGCTTCACAATGCGTATTGTCTGCCCTAAACGAGACGGTTTTTCTTCGCTCGCTTTTTGAGGGGCGGTCACGCAGGCTGTTTCCACGCAGACGAAGGTTTTGTATCCGTCATCAGGAACGTCGGCCATGCTCACAGACAACGCCGGACCCGGGTTCCAGCCCACCACGTTGCTGTGGTGATGATGAACCACCTCAATGCCGCGGTTCAGGGCACCGTCGTGGATCACGCTGCATGCTTCCGGGTGCAGATAGACGCGGTCGGTACGGTCAGGGAACGCCTGAACGCCATCGCTCAGCTTGCCTTCCTTCGCGTTATCAACTTTGTCGATGAACGTATCACCGAGGCCGCTCACCTTCACGGCGCCGATGTCACCCACGTTGAAGTAGGTGTGCAGGGCAGAGGTGGTTTCGAACTCACCGTGGGCTTCCAGCTCAATTTCGCAGGTTTTACCCAGCTTGAAGCGGGCGTACAGCGTGAAATCATGCGGCCACAGCGCGCGGGTTTCATCGTTAGCCTGCAGCTCAAAGGTCAGCACGGCGCCGTTGTCGTCTTCGTTGTGCGCCTTCAGCGTCCACTGCTGGTTACGGGCAAAACCGTGAGAAGGCAAACCCGGCTGCGCAGACGGACCGAACCACGGCCAGCAGATCGGTACGCCACCGCGAATGGCGGCCCCTTTTTTGAAGGAGGTGGCATCGCTCAGCCACAGGCCTTCCACTTCGCCTTCTGGTTTCCAGGAGAGCAGGTGAGCGCCGTTCAGCGCTACGGAGGCTTTGACTCGAGGGTGGTCAACGACGATCACGTCGGCACCGTCAATCTGACGGCGGGAGAGCACAGGGGTAAGTTGTTCGACTACCGGAAGTGCAAAAATTTTATTAATCATTAAGCAATCCTCTGTCTAAAAAACAATAAAAAAGGCGACCGAAGTCGCCTTTTTGGATCAAACACTCATCTCAACTTATTTGGAGATGTGAGCGATCAGGTCCAGTACTTTGTTAGAGTAGCCGGTTTCGTTGTCGTACCAGGATACCAGCTTAACGAAGTTGTCGTTCAGTGCGATACCTGCTTTAGCATCGAACACGGAAGTGCACACTTCGCCGTTGAAATCGGTAGAAACAACGTCGTCTTCGGTGTAACCCAGAACGCCTTTCATTGCGCCTTCGGAAGCAGCTTTGATTGCTTTCTTAATTTCTTCATAAGAAGCAGCTTTTTCCAGACGAACGGTCAGGTCAACAACGGATACGTTAGGCGTTGGAACGCGGAACGCCATACCGGTCAGTTTGCCATTCAGTTCTGGCAGTACTTTACCTACTGCTTTAGCAGCACCGGTAGAAGATGGGATGATGTTCTGCGCTGCGCCACGGCCGCCGCGCCAGTCTTTGTGAGACGGGCCATCAACGGTTTTCTGAGTCGCGGTGGTCGCGTGAACGGTAGTCATCAGACCTTCGATGATGCCGAAGTTGTCGTTGATAACTTTAGCCAGCGGTGCCAGGCAGTTGGTGGTGCAGGATGCGTTAGACACGATATCCTGGCCAGCGTAAGTTTCGAAGTTTGCACCACGAACGAACATTGGGGTGTTGTCTTTGGAAGGACCAGTCAGAACAACTTTCTTCGCGCCTGCAGTGATGTGTTTACGTGCAGTTTCGTCGGTCAGGAAGATACCGGTTGCTTCAGCAACAACGTCAACACCGATTTCGTTCCATTTCAGGTTAGCTGGGTCTTTTTCAGCAGTAACGCGGATGGTTTTGCCATTAACAACCAGGTGGCCGTCTTTCACTTCAACGGTGCCGTCGAAACGACCGTGAGTTGAGTCGTACTTCAGCATGTACGCCATGTATTCAGCGTCCAGGAGATCGTTGATACCAACGATTTCGATGTCAGAACGTTTCTGAGCAGCACGGAAAACAATACGGCCGATACGGCCAAAACCGTTGATACCTACTTTGATAGTCATATATTCCACCAGCTATTTGTTAGTGAATAAAAGGTTGCCTGTAAAATTACAAAAACCTTACGCAGCGTCAAGCGGAATCGTGTCAATCATTGCGACAAATCAATCCTGTGACTAACGTTTGTGCGACTGACTCGCCTCACTTTCCCTTTGAGCTTGCAACCACATGGGGGCTGCGCCCGGGATTTTAAAGTCCTCGCAGGATAAAAATGTGAGCATGGTCACAATTGCCTGACTGCCTTTTCGCGACACATAAGTTTAGAACAAAAGTGCACGCAAGGGTGTTAATGTTTTGTTAGAATCCGGGTTAAAAGGTGTCTGTTTCTACAGCGAGATGTAAGCATATGTCGAACCAACGTAACCCTGATGATTTGAAAAAAAACCTCACAGAAATGCAGTTTTACGTGACGCAGAACCACGGCACGGAGCCGCCGTTCACCGGGCGTTTACTGCACAACAAGCGAGACGGCGTCTACCACTGTCTGGTCTGTGATGCCCCGCTGTTCAATTCACAAACGAAATTTGATTCCGGCTGCGGCTGGCCGAGCTTTTACGAGCCGGTGAGCGATGAGGCCATCCGCTACCTGACCGACTCGTCGCACGGCATGGTGCGTACGGAAATTCGCTGCGGCAACTGCGATGCGCACCTTGGCCACGTCTTCCCGGATGGCCCTCAGCCTACGGGCGAGCGTTACTGCGTCAACTCTGCCTCAATGAGCTTCACTGACGATGAAAACGGCGACCAGGTGAAGGGTTGAAAAAACGATTCAGCAAATTATTCCTTTAAAAGGGTGCGATTGTGAATATTGATGACATGATTAGCGGTATGACGCCGGAGATTTATCAGCGTCTGGTCACCGCCGTAGAGCTGGGAAAATGGCCCGATGGCGTCGCGCTGACGCCGGAGCAAAAAGAGAACAGCCTTCAGCTGGTGATGCTGTGGCAGGCGCGCAATAACACCGACGCGCAGCACATGACGATCGACACCCAAGGCCAGATGGTGATGAAAAGCAAGCGCGAGCTGAAAGAGGACTTCGGCATCACGCCGAAGCCGATTGCGACTTTCAAATAAGGCTCTCCCTGTAGGCCGGGTAAGCGTTAGCGCCACCCGGCACGCTTCACCTTAGTGTGGGATCCCGAGCGACGCCGCCAGCTGCTTCGCTAACTGGTTTTCGTCGTCCGCGCCGTACTCCCAGAACATTGCTCCGGCGAGACCTTTCTCCTTGATGTAGCCCGCTTTGATCGCCACAGAACGCGGGTTCTCATACGAAATCGCAAACAGCGCGCTGCCATCAGCACCCTTCACCGAGAGCCACGGCACTTTCGCCTGGTCGTCCCAGTGCTCGGTAAAGCGTTTCTGCGGATCGTTCAGCAGCTTTTTGACGATATCGTTGTACTTCACGTAGGTATCCTTGGTCAGGTCATAGCCAAGAGACTTGAACAGCCCGATCTCCTGAGGGCCAAAGTACGGCTGGGTCACCGGATTTTTTTGCGCATCCGGTTTCGTCCAGTCGATCCCCGGCTCTACGGCACGTTTCGGTACGCGGCCATAGAAACCTATCCCCAGGTTCATCTGCTGCGGCTTCAGCCCGGCGGCCAGATAGTTGTTGACCACAAAATCGACGCTGTATTTGTCAGCGGCAGCCACCGTCGGCCAGGCGCTGGAGTCATACAGGTTGGCGTTAAAGTACTGCGTGCCGTACGCCATGTCGTAGGTCATCAGGTTGATATAGTCGAGCAGGGGCGCAATGGCTTTCACATCCACCCAGCTTTTCGGGCTTTCCGCATTCGCGCCTACCGCAATGGTGACCAGCTTTTTGTGCCCGAACGCGTTGCGCATCTCTTTCAGCAGGGCGGTAAAGTTATCCCGGTCGGCGGGCTGGCTTGCCACCAGGCCCCAGGCGCCGTTGACCGGATACTCCCAGTCGAGGTCGATCCCGTCCAGACCGTATTTGTCGACAATCTCCTGCGCGGAGCGGATGAACACCGCGCGCGTCTCCTTAGTCGCCGCCGCACCCGAGAAGCCGCGAGCGCCCCAGCCGCCAACGGAGAGCAGCACCTTAAGGTTTGGGTTTTGCTTGCGCAGGGTTGGGATTAACGCGAGATCGGACGCCACTTTTGGCGATAGCCAGATCTGATGCAGCTTCGCCGGATCTTTCAGCGCGGCGTTGGTTTCGTCTTTTTCGTCGTTATAGACCAGACCAAACGAGTAGTTCAGATGAGTAATCTGGCGAACGTCCAGTTTGTTGATATCGCCGCCCGGTCCGGCGGTGACGTCGCCACCCCCATTGAAATAGCCCACCGACATCAGGGGCGCAGCGAAAGCAAGTGACGTGCAAAGCAGGGGTAATGCTGCCAGCAAGGGCAAACGTTTCATACAAGTTCCTCTTTGACTAAATAGAAATAACCACGCCACGGAAAAGGCGTGGCGAAAAAACAGCCTGACGAGAATAGCATTGCCGCTTCGCTGAGGATGCGAGGGAGTTCACTTTATGGGGATCGGAGGGGGAGTTTTGCCGGGTGGCGCTAACGCTTACCCGGCCTACAAAACCAAAGATGTAGGCCGGGTAAGGCGCAGCCGCCACCCGGCTTAAAAGGCCTAAGCCTGCGTTTCCAGCCAGTCTTCGAGCGTATACAGCGTGGCGCCTTCCGCGGCCATATCCATAAACGCCTGAGCGCTGTCCTGCGGGGCAATGTTCACTCCGCGGCAGCCGTCGGTGATGACGCTGACGGTATAACCCAACTGGATCGCATCCAGCACGGTGAACTTCACGCAGTAGTCCGTTGCCAGGCCCAGCACGATCAGCTCCGTGATTTCGTGGTGACGTAACCACGCGTCCAGGGCCGTTTTCTGACGATGCCCGTTATCAAAAAACGCGCTATAGCTGTCGATAGCCGGGTTTTCGCCTTTATGGAACACCGCGTCGATGGCCTTCTGATTCAGGAGCGGATGCAGCGCCGCGCCTTCCGTCTGCTGTACGCAGTGATCCGGCCAGAAGGTTTGCGCCAGCCCGTCGAGTTCACCCTGGGTGAAAGGCTCGACGCTGTGCTGGCTGGCAAAGCTGCCGTGGTTTGCCGGGTGCCAGTCCTGGCTTGCGACAACCGCTTCACCGCGGGCTTTGCACCAGTCGATCAGCGTGTTGGCCACGTCAACGGTGCTGTCACCCTCGGCGACGGCCAGCGCACCGCCCGCGCAGAAATCATTTTGCAAATCGACCAGGAGCAGGGCGCGTTGCTTCATGAGCACTCCTTATTCGTCCGGGGTCAGCTCGCCGCGCAGATTTTGCATCATCGCGCTGCGAATGGACTGAATGTCCAGATCCTGACTCAGTAAATAGTGAAGTTTAGTCAGCGTTGCCTCAACGGTCATATCGAAACCGCTGATTACCCCCGCATGCGCCAGCGCGTTACCGGTGGCATAGCCGCCCATATTGACCTTTCCGGACATACACTGGGTCAGGTTCACCACCACAATCCCGCGCTCGCTGGCCTCCTGAAGCTCCTTCAGGAATTCGCCGTTCTGCGGCGCATTGCCCACGCCGTAGGAGCGCAGGATCAGCGCCTTCACCGGCTGGCGCAGGAAGTTGCGCACCACGTCGGCAGAGATACCCGGGTAGATGGTGACCACGCCAATCGGCTGCGGGGTAATCGGGTGCACAATCAGCTCACCCGCGGTATTCGGTGCCGGAGGCGTCCCCAGACGACGGATATGGATCCCGGCTTCCAGCAGCGGCTGCAGGTTAGGGGAGGCGAAGGCGTCAAAACCGTCGGCGTGGGCTTTAGTGGTGCGGTTACCGCGATACAGACGGTTGTTAAAGAACAGCGACACTTCGTTAATCGGGTAATTCGCCGCCACGTACAGAGAGTTGAGGAGGTTGATCTGCCCGTCCGAGCGCAGCTCCGCCAGCGGGATTTGCGACCCGGTGACGATAACCGGCTTGCTCAGGTTCTCCAGCATGAAGGAGAGCGCCGAGGCGGTAAACGCCATGGTGTCGGTACCGTGCAGGATCACGAAGCCGTCGTACTGGTCGTAATGGGCTTTAATATCATCCGCGATATGCTGCCAGTCCTCCGGCGTCATGTCGGAGGAGTCCATCAGCGGCTCGTATTCGTGGATAGTAAAGTCAGGCATTTCCGGACGGTGGAATTCAGGCATCAGCGCAAGCTGACGCTGAAGGTGGCCGGAGACGGGGATATAGCCGTTTTCAGAGCGCTGCATACCGATGGTACCGCCAGTGTAGGCTACATAAATCGATTTCTTCTGCATGGTAGTGAGTTCTTGTTCTTCAAAAGAAAAAAATCCCCTCTTCGCGGGAAGAGGGGACGGTTTTTAACGGACGTTCGCGCAGGTCAGGCAAAACGCGTAACGACTCTGTGGATCGTTGAAGGCCGCCAGCTTGTCGCTCTCCGCCTTCATCGCTTTTGCCGCCGTGGCGACCGGCGCAGGCAGGTAAGCCTGCAGCGCCTCCGGCAGCATCGCGCGTACCGAGCCGGACATGCTGTCCATGACCATATCGAAGAACGACGGTTCGTCCTGGTAATACTCGATATGCCACTGCTTCAGCTTCGCCAGTTCGGCGGCTTTCTTCACCGCGTCATCGAAGTCGCCCAGGCTGTCTACCAGACCGTTGCTCTTCGCATCCTGACCGGTCCAGACGTGGCCCTGCGCGATCTGGTCAATCTGCTCAGGCGTCTTTTTACGCGAGTCGGCGACCAGGGTGATAAAGCGTTTATAGCCGTTCTCAATGCTGAGCTGCATCATCTCTGAGACTTCCGGCGGCAGGGATTTGGTCACCGAGACATCCGCCAGCGGGGAGGTCGCTACGCCATCGGTATGCACGCCCAGATAATCCAGGCTGTTCTCTACGGTGTTGATCACCCCGAAGATGCCAATCGAGCCGGTCAGCGTGCTTGGGTTAGCCACGATGTAGTTGGCTGGCGTGGAGATCCAGTAACCTCCGGATGCGGCCATTCCGCCCATCGACACCACTACCGGCTTGCCGGCGGCGCGCGCTGCGGCCAGCTCAGCACGGATCACCTCGGAGGCGCTGACGCTGCCGCCAGGGCTGTTGACCCGCAGGACAATCGCCTTCACTTTCGGATCCAGACGCGCATCGCGGATTTGTGACGCGGTCGTATCGCCGCCCACGTTCCCCGGGGTCTCCTGACCGTCCATGATGGCGCCGTTGGCAAAGACCACCGCGACGCTGTCACCGCGATCGTCCGGTTTTTTCGTCGAGTAATCATACATGCTGATGGCGCTGTAATTTTTGTCCTCTTTGCTCCAGCCAAACTGTTTGCTCAGGGATTTTTCAATCTCGGCGCTGGTGCCCAGGGCATCAACCAGTTTGTTATCGAGGGCATATTTCGCGGTGTCGCCGTCAACCTTACGCAGACCTTCCAGCACGCCCTGCGCGCCCGGGAACACCTGCTCGGGCGTCATCTGGCGGTTCGCGGCAACGGTGCCGAGATAGTTCTGCCACAGCTCGCCAATCCAGCGGCTGTCCGCTTCGCGGGCGGCAGGGGACATGTCGTCGCGGATAAACGGCTCGACGGCAGACTTATAGGTGCCGACGCGGAAGACGTGGGTGGTGACCTTCAGCTTGTCGAGGAGCGATTTGTAGTACAGGCCGTTGGTGGCAAAGCCGTGCAGATCGACCGTACCCTGCGGAGAGAGCCAGATTTTATTGGCGAAGCTCGCCAGATAATATTGCCCCTGGCTGTAGCTGTCGCCCACGGCAATCACCGGCTTGCCGCTGTCGCGGAATTCGCGCAGCGCTTTACCGATGTACTGCATAGAAGGCTGATCGCCGCCGGCAAAATCTTTCAAATCCAGCACGATGCCGGTGATGTTGCGGTCGTCTTTGGCCTGACGGATGGTATCGACGATATCGAACAGGGAGTTTTCCTGCAGGCGGTCGGACGTGGCGCCAAACAGCTGACGGCTGATGACGCCCAGCCGGTTGCTGGCTGACGGTTTATCAACGATTACGCCGGTGATATCCAGTAACAGCGCCCCGCGAGTGGAGTGCTGCGCCTGATTCGCGTTGCTGATGTGCATCCAGATGCCCGCACACACCAGAACCAGCAGGATGAAGAAGATGTTCATCACCAGGTTGCGGACGAAGTTGAGCAGTCGCCACGTCCATTTAAAGAAACCGGCAATAATTCGCCAAAGGGTTCGCATGTATTCTCCCTAACCAGAAAATGACTGTTTCCGTCGCCACTGGACGGTAATGTTGGGTTATCGTAATGACCCAACCGCCACTTGTCAGCAGGAATCGCCTGCCAGGCTGTAACAAAATCTGCCGTCGTGTTAATTTTGTGAGTAAATTTCAAGAAAGGAGTTAACCAATGGACGCACTCGAACTGCTTGTTAACCGCCGTAGCGCTTCCCGTCTGGCTGAACCTGCCCCGGCAGGCGAGCAGCTGGAGAACATTCTGCGTGCCGGCATGCGTGCCCCCGATCACGGCACGCTGCAGCCGTGGCACTTCTTTGTGATTGAAGGCGAAGGCCGCGATCGTTTCAGCCAGCTGCTGGAGCAGGGCGCGATTGCCGCCGGGCAGGATGAGAAAGGCATCGACAAGGCGCGCAATGCCCCGTTCCGCGCGCCGATGATTATCGCCGTCGTGGCGAAATGCCGTGCGGACCATAAGGTGCCGGTCTGGGAGCAGGAAATGTCCGCAGGCTGTGCGATAATGGCAATGCAGATGGCCGCCGTCGCGCAAGGGTTTAACGGCATCTGGCGCACCGGTGCGCTGACCGAGAGCCCGGCAGTACGCGACGGTTTTGGCTGTGGCGAGCACGACAAAATTGTCGGTTTCCTCTACCTCGGTACCCCGCAGCTTAAAGCCTCCAGCACCATCAGCGTGCCGGATACCACGCCTTTCGTCAGCCGCTTCTGATAACCCGCGCTAAACTGTCTGGATTCTGAGCATCCGCCGCAGAATTCAGACAGTCATACTTACCTCTTTATGGAATGAGCGCTACCATAGCGCGATTGAGATGACAGGAGACGTCCATGAGCGAGCAAACTATTCGTTTAACGCAGTACAGCCACGGAGCCGGTTGCGGTTGTAAAATTTCCCCGAAAGTGCTGGAGACCATCCTGCACAGTGAACAGGCGAAGTTTGTCGACCCGAACCTGCTTGTCGGCAATGAAACGCGTGACGATGCTGCAGTTTATGACTTAGGTAACGGCACCAGCATTATCAGCACCACCGACTTCTTTATGCCGATTGTCGATAACCCGTTCGACTTCGGGCGCATTGCGGCCACCAACGCCATCAGCGATATCTTCGCGATGGGCGGTAAGCCGATCATGGCGATTGCCATTCTGGGCTGGCCGATCAACACCATCCCGCCGGAAGTCGCCCGCGAGGTGATTGATGGCGGTCGTTTCGCCTGCCAGCAGGCGGGAATTGCGCTGGCCGGCGGTCACTCGATTGATGCTCCAGAACCTATCTTCGGCCTGGCCGTCACCGGGGTGGTGCCGACCGAGCGCGTGAAGCGCAACAGCACCGCGCAGGCGGGCTGCAAGCTGTTCCTTACCAAGCCGCTGGGCATTGGCGTGCTGACCACCGCCGAGAAAAAATCCCTGCTGAAGCCGGAGCACAAAGGTCTGGCAACGGAAGTGATGTGCCAGATGAACCTTGCGGGCGCGGCGTTTGCCAATATCGACGGCGTGAAGGCGATGACCGACGTGACCGGTTTTGGGCTGCTGGGGCACCTCTCGGAAGTGTGTCAGGGCGCGGGCGTGCAGGCGCAGGTCTGGTATCAGGACGTGCCGAAACTGCCGGGCGTGGAAGCGTACATTGCTCAGGGCGCCGTTCCGGGCGGTACTCAACGCAACTTCGCCAGCTACGGTCATCTGATGGGCGAAATGCCTGAAGAATGGCGCAACCTGCTGTGCGATCCGCAAACCTCCGGCGGCCTGCTGCTGGCGGTCACGCCGGAATCCGAAGCCGAGGTTCAGGCGACCGCTGCCGAGTTCGGCATCACCCTGACGGCGATCGGCGAGCTGGTGACCGCGCGCGGTGGCCGACCGATGATTGAGATCCGTTAATTCGATGCGGTTGTTTATTGCCGAAAAGCCGAGCCTGGCGCGCGCTATCGCCGACGTGCTGCCTAAGCCGCACCGCAAAGGCGACGGCTTTATCGAATGCGGTAACGGACAGGTGGTCACCTGGTGTATTGGTCACCTGCTTGAGCAGGCGCAGCCGGACGTCTACGACAGCCGCTACGCCCGCTGGAATTTGAACGATCTGCCCATCGTGCCTGAAAAATGGCGTCTGCAGCCCCGGCCGTCGGTGACCAAACAGCTCAACGTGATCAAGCGCTTTCTGCATGAAGCCGATGAAATCGTGCACGCGGGTGACCCGGACAGGGAGGGGCAGCTGCTGGTGGATGAGGTGCTGGACTACCTGGAGCTGGCGCCGGAAAAGCGCCAGCAGGTTCAGCGCTGCCTGATTAACGACCTCAACCCGCAGGCGGTGGAGCGAGCCATTTCGCGCCTGCGCGCCAACAGCGAGTTTATCCCGCTGTGCGTCTCGGCTTTAGCCCGCGCCCGCGCCGACTGGCTGTATGGCATCAACATGACCCGAGCGTACACCATTCTTGGGCGTAACGCAGGCTATCAGGGCGTACTCTCCGTGGGCCGCGTGCAAACGCCGGTACTGGGGCTGGTCGTGCGTCGCGACGAAGAGATCGAGAATTTCGTCGCCAAAGATTTCTTTGAAGTAAAAGCGCATATCGTCACCCCGAAAGACGAGCGCTTTACCGCCGTCTGGCAGCCGAGCGACGCCTGCGAATCTTACCAGGATGAAGAAGGGCGGTTGCTGCATCGTCCGCTGGCGGAGCATGTGGTTAACCGCATCACCGGTCAGCCCGCTATCGTCACCAGCTATAACGATAAACGGGAATCAGAACCCGCGCCGCTGCCGTTTTCGCTGTCGGCCCTGCAGATTGAGGCCGCAAAGCGCTTTGGCCTTAGCGCGCAGAACGTGCTGGATATCTGCCAGAAGCTCTACGAAACCCACAAGCTGATCACCTATCCGCGTTCCGACAGCCGCTATCTACCGGAAGAGCATTTTGCCGGTCGCCATTCGGTGATGAACGCCATTAGCGTGCACGCGCCGGATCTGCTCCCGCAGCCGGCGGTAAACCCGGACACCCATAACCGCTGCTGGGACGATAAAAAGGTGGACGCCCACCACGCGATTATCCCGACGGCGCGCGCCAGCGGCGTTAACCTGACCGATAACGAAGCGAAGGTCTATAACCTGATCGCCCGACAGTACCTGATGCAGTTCTGCCCGGATGCCGTATTCCGCAAGTGCGTGATTGAGCTGGAGATTGCCAAAGGCAAGTTCATTGCCAAAGCGCGCTTCCTCGCGGAAGCCGGCTGGCGCACGCTGCTGGGGAACAAAGAGCGTGACGAGGAGAACGACGGCACGCCGCTGCCGGTGGTCGCCAAAGATGACGAGCTGCTGTGCGAGAAGGGCGAAGTGGTGGAACGTCAGACCCAGCCGCCGCGCCATTTCACCGATGCAACGCTGCTGTCGGCGATGACCGGGATCGCCCGCTTTGTTCAGGATAAAGATCTGAAGAAGATCCTGCGCGCCACCGACGGTCTGGGGACGGAGGCAACCCGCGCGGGGATCATCGAGCTGCTCTTTAAGCGCGGTTTTCTCGAAAAGAAAGGGCGCTATATCCATTCGACAGAGCCGGGCCGCGCGCTGATTCACTCGCTGCCGGAGCTGGCCGCAAGGCCGGACATGACGGCGCACTGGGAATCGGTGCTGACGCAGATCAGCGAGAAGCAGTGCCGCTATCAGGACTTTATGCAGCCGCTGGTCGGGACGCTGTATCAGCTGATCGATCAGGCGCGCAGCACGCCGGTAAAAACGTTCAGAGGAATGGTTGCACCCGGTGGCGGCGCGAAGAAACCGTTTAAAAAGAAAAAGAGCGCGGCATAATTTCGTAAGCCGCACTGCGGCCTGAAAAAGCCCGGTGGCGGCTACGCCTTACCGGGCCTACAACGTCTGGACCTGTCCAATCATCCAAAAAGAAAAAAGAGCGCGGCATAATTTCCGTAGGCCGGGTAAGGCGCAGCCGCCACCCGGCGAAAAGCGGCTCTGCGGCCTTACACCACGCCCTGACCAATCATCGCGTCCGCCACCTTCACGAACCCGGCAATATTCGCCCCGCGCACGTAGTTGGTTTGCGACGCTTCCCCGCCGTACTCCACGCAGGCGTGGTGAATATCCAGCATGATGTGGTGCAGACGCGCATCCACCTTTTCCGCCTTCCAGCCGAGACGCGCGGCGTTTTGCGCCATCTCGAGGCCGGAGGTCGCCACGCCGCCTGCGTTAGCGGCCTTGCCCGGGGCAAACAGCACGCCCGCTTCCAGGAACAGATCCGTCGCGTCGATGGTGGTCGGCATATTCGCCCCTTCGGCCACCGCTTTTACGCCATTGCCAATCAACGTGCGCGCGGCCTCCACGTCCAGCTCGTTTTGCGTGGCGCAAGGCAGGGCGATATCCACCGGTACGCCCCACGGCTGCTTCCCTTCCAGATAGGTCAGGCCAAACTCGCGGGCATAATCCGCCACGCGACCGTCGCGGCTGGCTTTGATGTCACACAGGCGCGCCAGTTTTTCCGCCGTGAAGCCCGCTTCATCCACCACCGTGCCGCTGGAGTCAGAGGCGGTCACCACGCGAGCGCCAAACTGCATCGCTTTCTCAATCGCGTACTGCGCCACGTTACCGGAGCCGGAGACCGCGACGCGCATCCCTTCAAAGCCTAAACCGTGACGCTTGAGCATGGCCTCGGTGAAGTAGACCAGCCCATAGCCCGTGGCTTCCGGGCGGATCAGGCTCCCGCCAAACGACAGCCCCTTGCCGGTAAACACGCAGGCGCTGTTGTTGGAGAGCTTTTTCATCATCCCGGCCATAAAGCCCACTTCACGTCCGCCCACGCCGATATCACCGGCAGGCACGTCGGTATCCGGGCCCAGGTGACGCCAGAGTTCGGTCATCAGCGCCTGGCAGAAACGCATCACTTCGCCTTCGCTTTTGCCCTTCGGGTCGAAATCGCTCCCGCCTTTCCCGCCGCCCATGGGCAGCGTGGTGAGGGCGTTTTTGAACGTCTGCTCGAAGCCGAGGAATTTCAGAATGGACAGGTTCACGGAGGGATGAAAACGCATGCCGCCCTTAAACGGGCCGATGGCGGAGTTAAACTGCACGCGCCACGCGCGGTTAACCTGCACCTGGTTGCGATCGTCCACCCACGTCACGCGGAACTGGATCACGCGCTCGGGCTCGACGAGGCGTTCAAGCAGCGACATCTGGCGATAACGCGGGTTTTGTTCAAGGAAGGGCCACAGGGTGGTCATCACTTCACGCACGGCCTGCGCGAACTCGCTTTGGTGCGGGTCGCGCTGCTGAACGTGGGCAAGGAAACTTTCCAGAGAGCGTGTCTGATCCATAGATATAAGAACCTCTTATAATAATGTTTGCTTATGACTTATGCGATTTGTGTTGTTTTTTTGACTATACCACCCGTACTGCTTTGTGAGGCAAGCATAAATTTAAAACGAAAGGGAAATTTATGACCCGAGTCGGGTCATAACCAAAAGCGATGGCGAGATAAATTAAAGGTTCCGCTCGGGTTTACCGTTATAGTCATTATCAGGACATAACAAGAAGGTAAGTTTATGAACCGTTACGTAATCACCGCGTTAGCCTTAATGCTGACCGCAAGCGCGCAGGCTGACCGCCTTCGCCCGGACGTGGAAGTGAATGTGCCGCCGGAAGTGTTTAGCTCCAGCGGCCAGAATCAAACGGTGCAGCCCTGCAATCAGTGCTGTATCTATCAGAATCAGAACTACTCGGAAGGGGCCGTTGTGAAAGCGGACGGCATTCTGCTGCAGTGCCAGCGCGACGAGCGCGCTATCAGCACGAACCCTCTCGTCTGGCGTCGCGTAAAGCAATAAACGCTTCCAGCAGCGGAATATCCGCGGGGGCTAAGGGGTAGCCAAACGCCTCTTCCGGCGAACACCACACCAGCGCGCTGTGGTAGTGCGCCGTGAGCTCGCCGCGAAAAGCAGGGACGTGCCAGGCGTGCAGGTTGATTAAGCGCTGCGAGACTTCCCGCTGGTGGCTTGCCACGTATTGTCCCGGCAGGGCGTCAATGCCCAGCTCTTCACGCAGCTCGCGGACAAGCGCCTCGGGCTGGGTTTCACCCGCCTCGACTTTGCCGCCGGCAAATTCCCACATTCCGGGCTGGTCGGCGTGGGCAGGGCGCTGCGCCAGTAAAATGTTGTCGTCTTTTTCGATGATGGCGGCAACGACATCGAGTGTTTTCAGCATGGTCGTCAATAATTGATGGCAAAAAAAGACATATTATCGTGCCCTTTCTCAGAGTCCAGCTATCAGGAGAATCAGGTGAAAGAGACGAACGCCTGGGTTGCCCCCCTCGAATCCCTTCCCGCCAGCCTTAAGCCGATTGCCGCCATGCAGAAAAAGCATTTTGGCGCGGTGCTAAATCCCACCCGCTGGTGGGGGCGCATGCCGTGTCTGTTCTGGCTGGTGGCGCTGTTTGTCGGCTTTCTGGAGCGTCGTCGCGCGCGCCTGGCGCCCGCGCTTCGTTCGCTGCTTATGACGCGGGTGTCCCAGCTCTGCCACTGCGCGTTCTGTATTGATGCCAACAGCCTGCGGCTGGCCGAGCGCTGCGGCGCGCTGGATAAGGTGCAGGCCGTGGCCGACTGGCGAAATTCCGCCTTGTTTACGGATCAGGAGCGCGCGGCGCTGGCCTACGCCGAGGCGGTCACCGCCACGCCGCCCCGGACGGATGAGGCCATCAGAACGGCGCTGAAGCGCCACTTTACGGATGACGCCATCGCCGAAATGACGGCGCTCATTGCGTTTCAGAATCTCTCCGCCCGCTTTAACGCCGCGCTGGATATTCCGGCGCAGGGGCTGTGCGCCACGCTTAAAGGGAAGCCTGATGCTTGACCGTCACCTCCACCCGCGGGTTAAGCCCGTTCTGCATCGTCTGGTTTCCGTGCTGGATAAGCCGGGCATCACCCCCGACGGCTTAACCCTGACCGGGTTTGCCGTTGGCGTGCTGGCGCTGCCGTTTCTGGCCCTCGGCTGGTATCCGGCGGCGCTGGTCGCCATCGTTCTGAACCGCCTGCTGGACGGTCTGGACGGGGCGCTGGCGCGCCGCAGAGGGCTGACCGATGCGGGAGGGTTTCTCGATATTGCGCTCGATTTTCTGTTCTACGCTCTGGTGCCGTTTGGCTTTGCGCTCGCCGCGCCCGCAGAGAACGCGCTGGCGGCCGCCTGGCTGCTGTTTGCGTTTATCGGGACTGGCAGCAGCTTTCTGGCCTTTGCGGCGCTGGCGGCGAAGCACGACATCGACAACCCCGGCTATGCGCACAAGTCGTTTTACTATATCGGCGGGTTAACGGAGGGAACGGAGACTATCGCGCTGTTCGTGCTGTGCTGCCTGTTTCCGGCGCATTTTACGCTGTTCGCGTGGGTATTCGGCGCGCTGTGCTGGCTGACCACCACAACGCGCGTCTGGAGCGGCTACGTGACGCTGAGGTCACTCAATTCTTAGAGCGCGCTTTCTGGCCCGCGTTCACCGGTGGTCACCGGGTTTTGCGGGTGACTGCTCCATTCGTACCAGCCGCCGTCATAGACGGCGACGTTTTTCCAGCCCATCGCCCGGGCGTACATAAAGGTTTCGGACGCCCGCCAGCCGGTGCCGCAGTAAAACGCGACCTGCTGTTCCGGCAGGATATGCCACGTTTTCCACATGGCGGCGATGTCGTCAGCGCTGCGCATGGTGCCGTCCGGGTTATGGAAATCCTCCATGTGGGTGGCATCGCTGCCCGCGTGACCCCAGCGGGCACCGGCAATCTCACCTTTTGGCTTGATGTAGCTGTAGCCGCTGGTTTCGCCGATGAACTCCGGCCACGAACGAATGCTGACCAGGGAGGCGTCCTGACGGTGCAGCATGCCGCGCGCCTGGTCCATATCGACCATCAGCTGCGGCTGGCCGGGGATCGGCGCGCCGAAATCGGGGGCTGGCGTTACTTTCGCAGGCGTACCGCGCTCAACCGGCAGACCGGCATCTGACCACGCCTTCCAGCCGCCGTCGAGAATACGCACGTCCTTTACGCCCGCATAGAGCATAATCTGCGCCACGCGCGCGGCGGCGTAGACGTCGCGGCCATACAAGATGACGGTGGTGTCGTGGCGTATCCCGTGCTTAGCCAGCATCGCTTTCAGCCTGTCGTCGGAGACTTTATTCCACAGCGGCTCGCTTTCCACCTCGTTGGTGTCGATATAGCCCGCGCCGGGAATGTGGCTCAGGAGGTAAAGCTTCGGTGCGCCCCAGGCGGCTTCAATCACTTTCCAGTCACCCGCAGGCGCGGCGGTCACGGGTTTACCCTGCTGGAGGCGGTGGATCCACTGCGGGTAAACCAGCTGTTCAAAATGGGGCAGGCGCTGAAGGCGGTCGGGCGACTGCAGAGCGTCGCTGAGCAGCGAAACGTGGCTGAAACCGACTTTCTCCAGACGGGCTTTCACCGCCCGGTTATCGGTCTCGTCGCCGTAGAGCGCGATGGCCGCTGCAGGCGTCAGCTGATGCTGTTTTGCCCAGCGCGCAATCTGTTCGTCGCTCATTGCGCTAAGCCAGCTGGCCGCAAGGTTAAGGGCGGCGGGTTCATGCCCGGAGGGGCCGCTGAACGTCTGCGGCCAGCCGTTATAGAAGGCGCTGGCGCGGGTGTCGACGGGCGTGCCGTGCTGCGCCTGAAGCTGGGACAGCGTCATCGCGTTGGGCATATCAGCCGCCAGAGAAGAAAAAGAGGCGAGGCCGCAGAGCAGGGCCAGCGCGGTCAGTTGAGAAACACGTTTCATCGAATAACCTGACGTCAGTAAAAGAGGAGGGCATTGTCGTCTCTCCCGAAACGGAAAACATTGCGTTAGCACATTATTGCCAGCGAGAAATCTCAATCAGCTCGCCGCCGGGCGGAATATCGTCCTCATCGTGCGTGACCAGCACCACCGGGATATTGCGCGCGCGGAGGGTGTCAAATACCCATGCCCGAAACGTCGTGCGCAACGCTTTATCGAGGCGGCTGAACGGTTCATCCAGCAGCAGCGCCTGCGGCTCGGCGAGCAGGGCGCGCAGCAGGCTGACCCGGGCGCGCTCTCCGCCGGAAAGGGTGGCCGGATCGCTGGCGAAGTGACCGCTCAGCCCGGCGGAATCCAGCGCCTGCTCGACCGCTTCGCGCCGCGCGCGTCCGGCGATGTGCCCGGGCAAGGCCAGCAGCAAATTCTGCCCGACGCTGAAAGCGTCAAACAGCAGCGCGTCCTGAAAGAGAATGCCCAGCCCTCGGGACTCCACGGGGAGACCGTCGCAGCGGCGCGCGTCGAGCCACAGTTCACCGCGCGCCTGAAAATCGTCCGACAGGGCGCCGACCATCCAGGCAAAAAGTGTCGATTTGCCGCTGCCGGACGGCCCCATCAGAGTGACGATCTCCCCCCGGGGCACGCAAAAACTGACCTCGCGGAAAAGCGGTTCGATGGTGAGATTTTTTACCTTCAGCATTAACGTAACCCTTGTCGGTAGCGGCCTACGAGCCGGGATAGCAGGGCGGCAACACCAAACACCGTGCCCGTGACCAGCAGTAATCCCAGCGCCCGGTTAGCGAGAATGGGGATACTGCCCCCGCTGCTGAGCGCGACGGTTTCGGTGGTCAGCGTGGCGAAACGCCCCGCGCCAAGCCACAGCGTCGGCATGTATTGCGCCATGCTGACGGAAAAGCCGGCGGCAAAGGCCAGCAGCGCAGGACGCGCCAGCAGGGGGCATTTCAGCAGTAAGAATATTTTTGCCCGTCGCCAGCCGAGCGTTCTGGCGGTAAGGATCAGCCGGGGATCGATCCTTTGCCAGGCGGGCCGCAGCACCAGAAGCGTCCACGGGAATACCCACAGCAGGTGGCTCCAGAGCACGGCGACATAGTATCCGTCGAAGCCCACGCGCAGCGCAATGGCATACTGGCCGGTGACGAGCGGCAGCGCCGGAAGGGCGAGCGGTGCCCACACCCAGAGCGCGCCGCGCTGCGGGCCCCATTCCAGCCAGAGTAAGCCGACGGCCAGGGCAATCAGGCCTGAAAACAGGCCGAAGGAAAGGCTGGTCCCCACCGGGCCAACGTCATCCCGCTGCGCCAGCATCAGCAGCACCGCGGCGCACAGGATGCCGCACGCGGGCAGAAACCCGCCCAGTGCCCGCTCTGGCAGCACGAGATGAGTCCGGGGACGCGTTCCGCTAAGGTCCAGAAACGTGCGACGCCATCCCTTCCACAGGCCATAGCCTGCTGCGGCAAGCGCGGCCAGCAGCAGAAGGAGAAGCAGGCACAGCAGCGTCCCTTTTGCCTGCTGCTGCGCGTCGCCCTGGCTCAGCCACTGCCAGGCCAGAACGGCCAGGGTCGGCGGGTTGCCGGGACCGAGAACGAGCGCCACGTCCACGACCGACAGTGACCAGGCCAGCACCGCCAGCATCACCGCGCCGAGAACCGGCGCGATAGCCGGAAGGAGGAGCCAGTTAAGCGCCTGAAAACGCCCGTAGCCGAAGGTTTGCAGAACGATCTTCTGCTGCGCGAGCCGCTTTTCCGGCAGCACGGCGTAAATGGCCCACAGGACAAACGCGCTCTCTTTGACCGCGAGCGTCAAGCCCAGCCCGACGCCATAGCGGTCAAACGGAGGCGAGCAGACGGTGCAGATCTGATAAAACAGGCCGCCTTCGGCAAACAGCAGCAGCGCGGCGGTGGCGAACGCCACGTGGGGGATCGCCAGCAGCCACGGCAGGCGGGTGGTGAGACGTCGCCAGCGTTGCCCAGGCCACAGAAGGCTGACGAGAAGAAGGGCGATCAGCAACGCCCCCAGCGTGGCGACGAGCGTTGAGACCAGCGTGGCAATGGTCGCCTGGGGCAGCTGCGGGTCGTTTAGCAGCCGCTGCCAGTTTGTCAGCGAAAACGCCGGGGCAAGCAGCATGGCGCTGGCGGGCAGGAGCGGCAGATAAATGACCGCCATCGCCAGCCAGACGAGCCAGCTTAGCGGGTGCCGTAGCGACGCAGCCATTCCTGCTCCAGCGCGTTCACCCAGGCGGACTGCGGCTCGGCAAGCACCTCCGGCAGCCCCTGAGGCGTGTGGGCCAGCAGCCGTTTCGCTTCATCTTCGGGCAGCGTTCTGGCATCCAGCACGCTCGGATCGCCCCAGATGGCCGGGTCGGCCTTGCGGATCTGCGCCTGCGGCGACAGCAGGAAATTGGCAACCACCTTTGCCCCCGCGCTCGCGCTGGCATTGGCCGGGATCGCCACAAAATGGACGTTGCCGATCGTTCCGTTCTGGAAACCAAAGCTGTAGCTGTCGGCGGGCAGTTCGCCGCTCGCCACCTTCTGTAGGGCGTGCGCCGGGTTAAAGGTCAGCGACAGGTTCAGGCTGCCGCTGGCAAGCAGGGTGTCCATGCGCGCAGGGGAAGGCGGGAAATCTTTTCCTTCACGCCACAGCAGCGGGTGCAGCTTATCAAGGTAGGCCCAGAGCGGCGCGGTCACCTCGGCAAAGGTGTCATCGGGTGCTTTTTCCAGCGCCTGCGGCTGCGCGGTGAGCGTCATCAGCAGCTGTTCCAGAAACGCGGTACCGGTAAAATCGGGCGGGCGTGGGTAGCTCACCTTGCCCGGGTGCTGCTGCGCGTAAGCCAGCAGCGCCTGAGGATCTTCCGGCGGCGTCGGCATGCTGGCTTTGCGGGCGATAAAGGTCAGCTGCGCGCCGCCCCACGGCGATTCCGCGCCGTCTGTGGGAAGCGCAAAATCCTCCGTGACGGGTTTGCGGGTATCGACATAGCGCCAGTTTGGCAACGTCTGCGCCCATCCGGTTTGCAGAAGGTTCGCCTCTTTCAGCGTGCGGAAATTTTCGCCGTTGACCCACAGCAGGTCAACCGAGCCGTTGGTCTTACGCCCCGCGGCGGCTTCGGCCTGAATACGTTTTACCGCATCGGCAGCGTCCGCCAGCGGGACGATTTTAAGCGTAATGGCGTAGTGCGTTTGCATCTCGCCGCTGACCCACGCCAGGTAGCGGTTGACCGCCGGATCGCCGCCCCAGGCATTAAACCAGACGGTCTGGCCTTTGGCCTGTTGCTGAATGGCCTGCCAGCCGTCGGCGGCATACAGAGGGGCGGCCAGCAGCAGCCCGGTCAGAAACGCGCAGAAACGCACACGGCGCATAATGCCTCACTTTTTGAACGAAGAGGTGTAACGGGAAAAGAGCCAGCGCGTAGCCAGCGGCAATAACCCCAGTAGTGTAAAGGCGAATACCATGCCCGGCGACAAAATATCGCGCAGCGATGACACCTTCCCCAGCTCGCGCCCGGCGTTGAGAAAGACAACCGTGGCGGGCAGCATGGCAACCTGGCTGACCCACCAGTAGCGGTATACGCTAATGCGGGTGAGGCCCATCAGTAAATTCACCAGGAAAAACGGGAACAGCGGCATCAGGCGCAGGGCGAAAAGATAGCCCGCGCCGTCACGGGCCATACCGGCATTGACCGTTTTCATCTGCTGGGCAAACCGCCGCTGGACACCGTCGCGCAGCAGGTAGCGGCTGGCAAGCATCGCCAGCGTGGCCCCAAGCGTGGAGGCAAACGACACCAGCACGGTGCCTTCCCACAGGCTAAACAATGCCCCGCCCAGCAGGGTCAGGACCGCCGCGCCGGGAATCGACAGGGCGGAAACCGCCGCATAGACCGCAAAAAAGATCAGCGCGCTTTGCAGTGGCGCGTGGTCAACATGGGAGAGGAGTGCCTGCTGGTGCGCTTTAATCCCTTCCAGGGAGAGCGCGTCCGGGGGAAGCATGACAAACGTCAGAATAAATGCGCCCAGAAGGGCGCACAGGAAGAGTGTTTTTCGAATGTTCACGCGTCATTACAGCTTGAATTTAGCCCACACCGGCGCGTGGTCAGACGGTTTTTCCATGCTGCGGATGTCGTAGTCGATCCCGGTTTCGACGCAGCGCTCGGCCAGCGGCGAGCTGGCCAGCAGAAGGTCGATACGCAGGCCACGGTTGTCGTCAAAGCCTTTGGAGCGGTAGTCAAACCAGGAGAAGCGGTCCTGCGTTTCCGGGTTGGCATTGCGGAACGTATCCACCAGGCCCCAGCCCAGCAGGCGCTCCATCCACTCACGCTCTTCCGGCAGGAAGGAGCATTTGCCGGTGCGCAGCCAGCGCTTGCGGTTCTCCTCGCCGATACCGATATCGAGATCCGTCGGGCTGATGTTCATGTCGCCCATGATCAGCACCGGATTCTCTTTTTTGAGCTCGGTGGTCAGGTAGTTCTGCAGATCCTGATAAAACTTCGCTTTGGCCGGGAATTTTGTCTCGTGGTCACGGCTCTCGCCCTGCGGGAAATAGCCGTTAATCACCGTGATATTCCCAAGCGCGGAAGGCACTTCCGCCATGATGATGCGGCGCTGCGCTTCTTCACCGTCGCCCGGGAAGCCGCGACGTACGGAAACCGGCGTCTCTTTGGTCAGCAGCGCGACGCCATAGTGACCTTTTTGTCCGTGATAGAAGACGTTGTAGCCGAGTTTTGCCACCTCTTCGAGGGGGAACATGTCGTCGTGAACCTTTGTCTCCTGCAGGCCGATCACATCAGGCTGATGTTGCTCAACGATAGCTTCAAGCTGATGGGGGCGGGCACGCAGGCCGTTGATATTAAAAGAGACAAATTTCATAGTCGCTGCCAGTGCAAGGTGAATAGTGCAAGGATGGTAGCAGAATTTGCGTCATCTGTTACCGGGTATGGCCAATAACTGCAACAGATAATGCCGGTGGTGCAATATTTGCACCATTCTGACGCGCTTCGCCCCCCAACGGAGCATAAATGGACGATAAATTTCGCGAGCGATCACAATTCCAGAATTATATTTGGCCTCTGCATACTCTTTCTGATTTTCATGCGGCAAAGCGCCGCTTGTCGTAAAAATATTCACTTTTTATGCACTAACAGTGAATAACTCCATGTTGTAACTTGTTGATATTCTGTTACCTCAACCCGTTTATGCATTTTTATCGCTGGCTGGCACGAAGTCTGCAATCTACATTCACAGTGCAAACACTCAATTATTTAACATTCAAATAACTTTTTATTTACCGGATGAGGTCGCTATGTCTCTGTCAATTACGCGTGAAAATTTCGATGAATGGATGATGCCGGTTTACGCCCCGGCGGCTTTTATTCCGGTTCGTGGGGAAGGCTCGCGCCTGTGGGATCAGCAGGGTAAAGAGTATATCGACTTTGCCGGTGGGATTGCGGTTAACGCGCTGGGCCATGCGCACCCGGCGCTGCGTCAGGCGCTGAACGATCAGGCGGCGAAGTTCTGGCATACCGGCAACGGCTTTACCAACGAGCCCGCGCTGCGCCTGGCGAAAAAACTGATCGACGCGACGTTTGCGGAGAAGGTCTTTTTCTGTAACTCGGGGGCGGAAGCCAACGAGGCGGCGCTGAAGCTGGCGCGCAAATATGCCCACGATAAGTTTGGAACCCACAAGAGCGGCATCGTGGCGTTTAAAAATGCCTTCCATGGCCGCACGCTGTTTACCGTCAGCGCGGGCGGTCAGCCCTCCTACTCGCAGGATTTCGCCCCGCTGCCGCCGGATATTCGCCACGGCGTTTATAACGATCTGCAGTCCGCCAGCGAGCTGATTAACGACACCACCTGCGCGGTGATCGTCGAGCCGATGCAGGGCGAGGGCGGCGTGCTTCCGGCGCAAAAAGCCTTCCTGCAGGGGCTGCGCGAGCTGTGCGATCGTCACAACGCGGTCCTGATTTTCGACGAAGTGCAGACCGGCGTGGGCCGCACCGGCGAGCTGTATGCCTATATGCACTACGGCGTGACGCCGGACGTGCTTTCCACCGCTAAAGCGCTGGGCGGCGGCTTCCCGATTGGCGCCACGCTGACCACCGATAAATTCGCCAGCGTGATGACCGTGGGCACCCACGGCACCACCTACGGCGGCAACCCGCTGGCGACCGCCGTGGCCGGACAGGTGCTCGACATCATCAACACGCCTGAGGTGCTTAAGGGCGTTAAGCAGCGTCACGAGTGGTTTGTTGAGCGCCTGAACGCCATCAACGGCAAGACCGGGCTGTTCAAGGAGATTCGCGGCCTGGGGCTGTTAATCGGCTGCGAGCTCACCGCCGAGTTTGCCGGAAAAGCGAAACTGATTTCACAGGAAGCGGCAAAAGTGGGCGTAATGGTGCTGATTGCCGGTGCCAACGTGGTGCGTTTTGCGCCCGCGCTGATCGTCAGCGAGGAAGAGGTGCAAACCGGTCTGGACCGTTTTGCGCTGGCGTGTGAAAAGGTGAAGTCCGGGGTGTCATCATGATGGTCATCCGTCCCGTTGAGCGCGGCGATCTCGCCGGGCTCATGCAGCTTGCCGGTAAGACGGGAGGCGGGCTGACCTCGCTTCCTGCCGATGAAAAAACGCTGTCGGCGCGCATTGAGCGCGCCCTGCAAACCTGGCAGGGGACGTTGCCAAAAAGCGAACAGGGCTATGTGTTCGTGCTGGAAGACACCGACACGGGAACCGTGGCCGGGATCTGCGCCATCGAAGTGGCCGTCGGGCTTAACGACCCGTGGTACAACTACCGCGTCGGCACCATGGTTCACGCCTCGAAAGAGCTGAACGTCTATAACGCGCTGCCCACGCTGTTTCTCTGTAATGACCACACGGGGGCGAGCGAGCTGTGCACGCTGTTCCTCGACCCGGCGTGGCGCAAAGAGGGCAACGGCTATCTGCTCTCCAAATCGCGCTTTATGTTTATGGCCGCCTTCCGCGATCGCTTTAACGAGAAAGTGGTCGCCGAGATGCGCGGCGTGATCGACGACACCGGCTACTCGCCGTTCTGGGAGAGCCTGGGCGAGCGCTTCTTCTCGATGGAGTTCAGCCGGGCGGACTATCTCTGCGGCACCGGCCAGAAAGCCTTTATCGCCGAACTGATGCCGAAGCATCCTATCTATACCCATTTCCTCAGCCCGGAAGCGCAGGCGGTGATTGGCGAAGTGCATCCGCAAACCGCGCCTGCCCGCGCGGTGCTGGAGAAAGAAGGCTTCCGCTACCGCAACTATGTCGACATCTTCGACGGCGGGCCGACGCTTGAGTGCGATATCGACCGCGTTCGCGCCATCCGTAAAAGCCGTCTGGTTGAGGTCTCTGAAGGCCAGCCCGCGCCGGGCGACTGGCCCGCCTGTCTGGTGTCGAACGAAAATTACGCCAACTTCCGCGCCATGCTGGTGCGGACTAACCCGAAATGTGAACGTCTGGTCCTGACGGCTGCAGAACTGGATGCCCTGAAATGTAACGCCGGCGATACGGTTCGCCTGGTGCGTCTCTGCCCTGAGGAGAAAACAGCATGACATTATGGATTAACGGTGACTGGGTCACGGGCGAAGGCGAAGAGCGCGTAAAGAGCAATCCGGTTGGAAAAGAGGTTCTGTGGAAGGGGCGTGACGCCGGCGCCGGGCAGGTAGAACAAGCCTGCCATGCCGCTCGCCGCGCGTTTCCGGCGTGGGCAAAACAGCCTTTCGCCGCGCGTCAGGCCATTGTTGAAAAGTTTGCCGGGCTGCTGGAGGCCAACAAGGCCGAACTGACGCGCATCATCGCGTCTGAAACCAGTAAACCGCGCTGGGAAGCGACAACCGAAGTGGCGGCGATGATCAACAAAATCGCCATTTCGGTGAAGGCGTACCACACCCGCACCGGCGAACAGCACACCGAGATGCCGGACGGCGCGGCCACGCTGCGCCACCGTCCGCACGGCGTGCTGGCGGTATTTGGCCCGTATAACTTCCCGGGGCATCTGCCGAATGGCCACATTGTGCCCGCGCTGCTGGCGGGCAATACCGTCATCTTCAAACCGAGCGAGCTCACGCCATTAACCGGCGAGGCGGTGGTGAAGCTGTGGGAACAGGCTGGCCTGCCGCCGGGCGTGCTGAACCTGGTCCAGGGCGGGCGCGAAACCGGCCAGGCGCTGAGCGCCCTGAGCGATATCGACGGCCTGCTGTTTACCGGCAGCGCCGGAACGGGCTATCAGCTGCACCGCCAGCTGGCGGGGCAGCCGGAGAAAATTCTGGCGCTGGAGATGGGCGGCAACAACCCGCTGATTGTGGAGGATCCGGATGATATTGACGCCGCGGTGCACCTGACGATTCAGTCCGCCTTTATTACCGCCGGACAGCGCTGCACCTGCGCCCGTCGCCTGCTGGTGAAACGGGGCGCGCAGGGAGATGCCTTCCTGAAGCGTCTGGTCGAGGTGAGCGCGCGCCTGGTGCCGGCCGCGTGGGATGCCGATCCGCAGCCGTTTATCGGCGGGCTGATTTCCGAACAGGCCGCGCAGAACGTGCTGAAGGCCTGGCAGGACCACGTCGCGCGCGGCGCGAAAACCCTGCTGGAGCCGAAGCCGGTTCAGCCGGGTACCTCGCTGCTGACGCCGGGCATCGTCGAGATGAGCGGTGCGAACAGCGTGCCGGATGAAGAGGTCTTTGGCCCGCTGCTGTGCGTCTGGCGCTATGACGATTTTGATGCGGCCATTGCGATGGCGAATAACACCCGCTACGGCCTGTCGAGCGGGCTGATTTCGCCGCAGCGCGAGAAGTTTGATCAACTGCTGCTGGAAGCGCGCGCCGGGATTGTCAACTGGAATAAGCCGCTGACCGGGGCCGCGAGCACCGCGCCGTTCGGCGGCGTGGGCGCGTCGGGCAACCATCGCGCCAGCGCGTGGTATGCCGCCGATTACTGTGCGTGGCCGATGGCGAGCCTGGAAACCCCGGCGCTGACGCTGCCGGAGACGCTTAATCCGGGGCTGGACTTTACCGGAGGGGATCGTCATGAAAGCGCGTGAAGTCAACTTTGACGGGCTGGTGGGGCTGACCCACCACTACGCCGGTCTCTCTTTTGGTAATGAAGCCTCGACGAAGCACCGCTTTCAGGTCTCTAATCCGAAGCTGGCGGCGAAGCAGGGGCTATTGAAAATGAAGGCGCTGGCGGATGCCGGCTTTCCGCAGGCGGTGATCCCGCCGCAGGAGCGCCCGAACGTGGCGGTGCTGCGTCAGCTCGGCTTTAGCGGCACCGATGAGCAGGTGGTTGAAAAAGCGGGTACGCAGACGCCGCACCTGCTCTCGGCGGCAAGCTCGGCCTCCTCAATGTGGGTCGCAAACGCCGCGACCGTTGCGCCGTCAGCCGATACGCTGGATGGCAAAGTCCATCTGACGGTGGCGAACCTGAACAATAAATTCCACCGCGCCACCGAAGCGGAAACCACCGAGCGCGTGCTGCGCGCCATTTTCAGCCATGACGCCCATTTTGCGGTGCATCAGGCCCTGCCGCAGGTGGCGATGTTTGGCGACGAAGGCGCGGCCAACCATAACCGCCTGGGGGGCGATTATGGCGAGCCGGGGCTGCAGCTGTTTATCTACGGGCGAGAAGAGGGGGGGAACGCCGCGCCAACCCGCTATCCCGCACGTCAAACGCGGGCGGCCAGCCAGGCGGTTGCCCGCCTCAACCAGGTCAATCCTTCCCAGGTGGTTTTCGCCCAGCAGAACCCGCATGTGATCGACCAGGGGGTGTTCCATAACGACGTCATTGCCGTCTCCAACCGCCAGGTGCTGTTCTGCCACGAGCAGGCGTTTGCCCACCAGGACAAGCTGCTCGCCACGCTGCACGAGCGCGTGCGCGGCTTTACCCCTGTTCAGGTGCCAACGGAGGCGGTGAGCGTGCAGGACGCGGTCGAAACGTATCTGTTCAATAGCCAGCTGCTCAGCCGCGACGACGGCAGCATGATGCTGGTCCTGCCGCAGGAGTCCCGGGATCATCAGGGCGTGTGGCGCTACCTGACGGAGCTGGTGAAGGCCGATAACCCGATTGATGAACTGCGCGTGTTTGATCTGCGCGAAAGCATGGCCAACGGCGGAGGGCCCGCCTGCTTACGTCTGCGCGTGGTATTAACTCAGAACGAGATGCAGGCGGTTAATCCGGCGGTGATGATGAACGACACGCTCTTTACGCGGCTGAATGACTGGGTCGATCGCTACTATCGCGACCGCCTGACGCAGGCCGATCTGGTTGACCCTCAGCTTCTGCGTGAAGGTCGCGAGGCGCTGGACGCGTTATCGACAATCCTGCAGCTGGGATCGGTTTATCCGTTCCAGCGCTAAAGGAGTGGATATGGAAAACTTACTGGCGCTGACCCTGGCCGATGAGACGCCGGAACAGAAGGAGGGCGAGGGCCCCTCCTTTCGCTGGCGGTGGCTGGGGCGCGGGGTGCTTGAGCTGACGCCGGGCGCAAAAAGCGATCTTTCGCTGCTGCTTTCAACGGGCATCCACGGGAACGAAACGGCACCCGTCGAGATTGTCGATCTGCTGCTGCGCGCGCTGTACCGCAATGAGATTGCCCTGACGTGCCGCGTGCTGGTGGTGCTCGGCAATCCGCCCGCGCTCGCGCAAAACAAACGCTACCTGGTCAGCGACCTTAACCGCATGTTCGGCGGGCGCTGGGCGCAGTTTCCGCAAAGTGACGAAACGGCGCGGGCAGCGTGGCTGGAGAATGTGGTAACCGCGTTTTTTGCCGCTGCGGGGCCCGCGCGCTGGCATCTGGATCTGCATACGGCCATCCGCGCGTCCTACCATGTCCGCTTCGGCGTTCTGCCGCAGCGCAATCAGCCGTGGGAGGAAGATTTCCTGAGCTGGCTGGGGGACGCCGGGCTGGAGGCGCTGGTGTTCCACCAGTCGCCGGGCGGAACCTTTACCCACTTTACCTGCGAGAACTTCGGCGCGCTGGCCTGTACGCTGGAGCTGGGAAAAGCGCTGCCGTTTGGGCAAAACGAGCTCACCCGCTTTGCGCCAACGCATCTTGCCCTGCGGGCGCTGCTGGGCGGAACCGCTCCCGAGCACGCGCATCAGCCCGTTGAGCGGTATCGGGTTGTACAGCAGATTACGCGGCGCAGCGACGCCTTCCTGCTTCACATGGCCGCCCATACCCTGAACTTCACGCCGTTTCGCAAAGGGGCGCTGCTGGCGGAGGATGGTGATGAACGGTACGAGGTGCAGAAAACCACCGAGTATGTTTTATTCCCTAACCCCTCCGTGGCGTTTGGCCTGCGTGCCGGACTGATGCTGGAAAAAATATCCTGAACCTTTCCCCTCTCATCATCCGGGAGGGGAAGCTAAATATTTTTCTTAACGATTTAAGCGCCTACGCGTGTTTTGCAGAATATTCCTGGTGAATTGCTTTATTATTCACCTTCACTTCGCTATACTCCGGCTAAATCGCTTTAAAATCATCGCATTGAATATTTTTAGTTGCAACTCTCCACGCTTTATCCTTATTTCCTCCACATTTGGCGAAAATTTGTTTTTTACACTTTCATTGTTTTACCGTTGCTCTGACTAATTGACGATAAACCCCGTAAAGTTAATCTCGTCAACACGGCATAGCGCCGAAGAATAACTGAAAGAAAGGAAATAAATTATGCGTAAGTTTACTGCACTGTTTGTTGCTTCTACCCTGGCTCTGGGCGCTACCAGCATGGCGTTCGCCGCAGATACTGCGACCACCACTGCCGCGCCTGCTGAAGGTAAAATGATGATGCATCATAAAGGCCCGGGTATGCACAACGAGATGATGATGTTTAAGGATCTCAACCTGACGGATGCGCAGAAACAGCAGATCCGCGACATCCGTAAGGGCGAACGCGACCAGATGAAACGTCCGCCGCTGGAAGAGCGTCGTGCGATGCATGACATCATCGCCAGCGACAGCTTCGACAAGGCGAAAGCCGAAGCGCAGATCGACAAAATGGCCGAGCAGCATAAAGCCCGCATGCTGGCCCACATGGAAACCCAGAACAAGATCTACAACGTTCTGACCCCGGAACAGAAAAAACAATTTAATGCGAATTTTGAGAAGCGTCTGACAGAACGTCCGGCGATGGAAGGTAAAATGCCAGCACCAACCGAATAATCGGTTCACTCTCTTAAGACCGCCGGGATCCTGTCCACAAAAGCGCAAACGCTGTGGACAGGACCGGCGGTTTTTCTTTTCTACCCTCTTGCCTGCCGCCGCCAGCGCGGTATGCTCCTGTAGTCCCATCAGAGAATGTGTGTAGAGTCATGGCGTTAGAATTTTTATTAACGTTCCGCTAAGGCCTGCCCGCTCTGCTGCCGATACTGTGTCTGTAGCTACCTAACGATAACAAACAAGACAGCAACGATAGCGATATCGTTGCCCTGGCACGGGTTGTGCCATTCAGGAGTGGTGATGGAGTTCTTTGATATCCGTAAGATGCCGGTCAGCCTCTGGCGCAATGGTGCGGGTGAAACGCGTGAGATTTGCTGCTTCCCGCCCGCGACGCGGGATTTTCACTGGCGGGCCAGTATCGCGACTATCGCCAGCAACGGCGAATTCTCCGCCTTTCCCGGCGTCGATCGGGTTATTACGCTACTTGAAGGCGGGGAGGTGACGCTGGATGCCGGTCAGGCGTTCTTTCATACCCTGAAGCACCATCAGCCCTACAGTTTTGCCGGTGATTTACCGGTCAAAGCGCTGCTGTCGGATGGGCGGATGGCGATGGACTTTAACATCATGACCCGGCGCGACTGCTGCCAGGCAAAGGTGCGGGTTGCTGACCGAACCTTTACCACCCTTGGCTCACGCGGGGGCGTGGTGTTCGTGTTAAGCGGGGCGTGGCAGCTGGGCGATAAATTGCTGACGGCCGATCAGGGCGCCAGCTGGCAGGAGGGGACCCACACGCTGCGTCTGCTCGAGTCTCAGGGCACCTTATTGTTCAGCGAAATCACGTGGCTGCCGGGTCATTAAGCACAACGATCTCAAACTTGCCGGCTAATACCGGTTTACAGAGAATTTTGTAGCCATCGTGGTCAAATCCGGCGGGCGTGCGCAGCAGGGTTGCTGCGTCGTTGATGTCATCGACAGCGCCCAGCCAGAGCCAGTTGTTGACGATGTGATACTGGGTCATCGTCTCACCCACTTCTTTTAGCGCAACGGCACCTTCCCAGGGCCAGCAGTTCACGCTGATGGCTGCCAGACCGTCAAGGAGCCGGGCGTGGTGCGCCTCAACGCTCTCTTTTCCGCAGCAGGCACCGGCGCAGCGCTTCAGGGCGGAGCGGAAACAGGCGCGCCCGCGCGTGGTGCCCTCTAAACCCAAAAGGCTATAGCAAAGCTGCAGCTCGTCCGCCAGGGTCTGCAGCGCCTGAAGCGCGGCACGTTTGTTGGCGAACAGCCCGTAGAGATTTGGGGCATGAGAAAAATCGACCTCGCGCGCGTAGACGACCTGCGGCTTGCCCTCGTTTATCTGCAGGGAGCAGAGCTGACGATTGCGGCGCAGGCGCTTGTTGAACAGCGGCTGTTGTTCTTTTATCAGCCGCGCTTCCAGCAACAGCGCGCCCATTTCTCCCGCCGTCTGGAACCAGGTAATCCGTCGCGACTGGCGCAGCATGGCGGCCTCGTCCGGCGTGCGAAGATGGGATAGCACCCTGCTGCGAATGTTCACGCTCTTGCCGATATAGAGCGGCAGGGTGTCGCTTTCGCCGTGAAAGATGTACACGCCCGGCTGTTTAGGCAGCGCCTCAAGCCAGGGGCGAAGGTGCTCGGGATATTCATAGATAGCCGCCGCTTCAAACTCAAGACGCGGGGCGGATTGACGCCTGCTCACATATCACTCCGTATACTGTTCAGGCATACAGTGTAGCAGGTGTGTGGTGGTTAAAAAAGAGCCGGGTGGCGGCGACGCCTTACCCGGCCAGATCGTATGGTCTGTTGCCCTCACCCCAACCCTCTCCCACGGGAGAGGGCGCAAACACAAAAAACGGTAACCTGGGTTACCGTTTTGCGTTTATTTCCAAAAATCATCAAACACCGTGATCGGCGTGTGGCGCTTGTGCTCGGTTTTCAGATACCAGCCTTCGATGATCTTCGCGGTGCCTTCATCCAGCTTTTTGCCTTCCAGATAATCATCAATGTTGTCGTAGGTGACGCCAAGGGCCGCTTCATCCGGCAGGGAAGGGCGATCGTCCTCAAGGTCCGCTGTCGGCGCTTTCTTATAAAGATGCTCTGGGCAGCCCAGCGCGGCAAGCAGCTGCTTACCCTGACGCTTGTTCAGGCGGAAGATCGGGTTAATGTCGGTGCCGCCGTCGCCATATTTGGTGAAGAAACCGGTGATCGCTTCTGCCGCATGGTCGGTACCGACCACAACGCCTTTGGTCATCCCGGCGATGCTGTACTGCGCTTTCATGCGCTCGCGGGCTTTCTCGTTGCCGCGAACAAAATCGCTCAGTTCAATGCCCGCTTCGCGAAGCGCCTGCTCGCTGGCCAGCACTGAGCCTTTAATATTAACGGTGAGCACGCGGTCAGGCTGAATGAAGGCAATCGCATCCTGGCAATCCTGCTCGTCCGCCTGTACGCCGTAAGGAAGACGTACGGCGATAAACTGCAGCGTCTCGTCGCCCGTCTCTTCGCGAAGCTCTGAAATTGCCATCTGGCAGAGTTTACCGGTCAGGGTGGAGTCCTGGCCGCCGCTGATGCCCAGCACCAGGGATTTCAGGAAAGCGTTCTTTTTTAAGTACGATTTTAAAAAATCCACGCTGCGGCGGATCTCTTCGTGTGCATCTACCGTGGGCTTCGCGCCCAGCGCCTGAATAATCTCTTGTTGCAGAGCCATCACGCCCTCCATATGCAGTACATAAACAGAATGTGTTAGCTGTTAAAACTAACCCTTTGGGCGAGAAACGACAAGGATCACAGTTTCGAGTGCGCTAATTTGCGCCGATTTAGCAGGTTATCGTTGTTTTATTAGAATTTTCCGAAATTCGTCTGGCGGAACTCGCAAAGTTGAACAATAGTATTTTTTATCCCATGCTTAGATAACACGCTGATAAACAAGAGGACGGAATATGAACAAGAACGTAGCAGGAATTCTTAGCGCAGCGGCGGTACTGACTATGCTGGCAGGGTGTACGGCTTACGATCGCACCAAGGATCAGTTTACCCAACCCGTCGTAAAAGACGTCAAAAAAGGGATGACCCGTTCGCAGGTGGCTGCGATCGCCGGTAAACCTTCGTCTGAAATAACAATGATTCATGCGAAAGGGACCTGCCAGACCTATATCCTGGGTCAACGTGATGGTAAGGCAGAAACCTACTTTGTCGCGCTGGATAATACCGGTCATGTGATGAACTCCGGTTACCAGACCTGCGCTGAATACGACACCGATCCGCAGGCACCTAAGGCGCAGTAACCCTGCTTGCCTGAGGATGTTAACTAACCGGCCTTTGGGCCGGTTTTTTTATGCATCATAAAATCTTATTTCTTTGCGCGAATTATTTGCCCGAAATGTGAAGGGAGTCAACAAGCCAGGTCAATGAGAGACAATTTCAGTCTGTTCAGAATTATCCCCCGTCTGTACCATTGCGTATACTCACTCCAACGATAAACAACAGTACGCAAGCTACCTGTCTGCCGGGACAGCGAGTCGAGTGATAGCGCGATGGCAGGTAGTCAGACAAGAGGGAAATTACGATGGAAAAGAAACATATCTACCTGTTCTGCTCAGCGGGCATGTCAACGTCGCTTCTGGTGTCCAGGATGCGTGCACAGGCTGAAAAGTATGAAGTCCCCGTGGTGATTGAAGCGTTTCCAGAGACGCTGGCGGGCGAAAAAGGCCAGACCGCCGATGTTGTTTTACTGGGGCCGCAAATTGCCTATATGTTGCCAGAAATTCAGCGACTGTTACCGAATAAACCGGTCGAAGTGATTGACTCCGGGCTGTACGGCAAGATTGATGGTTTAGGTGTTCTTAAAGCTGCTGTGGCAGCCATTAAAAAAGCTGCTAATTAATTTTTATTTTTCCCGTCAAAGAGCTATTTCACACACAATACGCCGTAACATGCGTTACGGCATTTAAGGGTATTTACCTATGAGTAAAGTCATCGCTTCACTTGAAAAGGTACTCCTTCCTTTTGCTGTTAAAATAGGAAAGCAGCCTCACGTTAACGCCATCAAAAACGGCTTTATTAAATTAATGCCGTTGACGCTGGCCGGGGCCATGTTCGTTTTAATTAACAACGTTTTTCTGAGCTTTGGTGAAGGATCCTTCTTTTATTCATTAGGCATTCGGTTAGACGCTTCAACAATTGAAACCCTTAATGGTTTTAAAGCCATCGGCGGCAACGTCTATAACGGTACGTTAGGGATAATGTCGCTGATGGCGCCTTTCTTTATTGGGATGGCGCTGGCAGAAGAGCGTAAGGTGGATCCGCTGGCCGCCGGGTTATTATCCGTCGCCGCCTTCATGACCGTGACGCCTTACAGCGTGGGGGAAGCCTACGCCGTCGGCGCCAACTGGCTGGGTGGCGCTAACATCATCTCCGGTATTGTTATCGGTCTGGTGGTCGCGGAGATGTTTACCTTTATTATCCGTCGCAACTGGGTTATCCGCCTGCCGGATAGCGTGCCGGCTTCCGTTTCTCGTTCATTTTCCGCGTTGATTCCAGGCTTTATTATTCTCTCCATTATGGGGATTATCGCCTGGGCGCTCTCCCACTGGGGCACAAACTTCCACCAGATCATTATGGACTCTATCTCTACGCCGCTGGCGTCGATGGGTGGCGTGGTCGGTTGGGCGTATGTGATTTTCACCTCTCTGCTGTGGTTCTTTGGCGTGCATGGTTCACTGGCACTGGCCGCGCTGGACAGCGGGATTATGACCCCCTGGGCACTGGAAAACGTCGCGCTTTACCAGCAGTACGGCTCCGTTGACGCGGCGCTGGCGGCGGGTAAAACCTTCCATGTGTGGGCGAAGCCGATGCTTGACTCCTATATCTTCCTGGGCGGTACCGGGGCGACCTTGGGTCTGATCATCGCGGTCTTTATTGTCTCTCGTCGTGCTGACTACCGTCAGGTTGCGAAGCTGGCGCTGCCGTCTGGCATCTTCCAGATTAACGAACCGATTCTGTTCGGTCTGCCAATCATCATGAACCCGGTGATGTTCATTCCGTTCATCCTGGTGCAGCCGCTGCTGGCCGCCATTACCCTGACGGCGTATTACATGGGCATCATTCCACCGGTCACCAACATTGCACCGTGGACCATGCCGGCAGGTCTGGGCGCCTTCTTCAACACCAACGGCAGCGTCGCGGCCTTCCTGCTGGCGATATTCAACCTCGGGATTGCCACCCTGCTGTACATGCCGTTCGTGGCGATTGCCAACAAAGCCGCCACCATTATTGACGAAGAAGAGAGCGAAGAGGATATCGCCCTCTCACTGAAATTCTAAGATTGACCGGCGCGGGGAAGCCCGCGCCAGCCACAAGGAGCTCAAAAATGTTAGATTTGGATAGTATTGTCGCAGACGAAGCCGTTGAGAACGATCTCGAAGAAGTGGTGATGGGGCTTATCATCAATTCCGGACAGGCGCGCAGCCTGGCCTATGCGGCACTCAAGCAGGCCAAGCAGGGGGATTTCGCCGCCGCGAAAACCATGATGGAACAGTCCCGCACGGCGCTGAACGAAGCGCACCTGGTGCAGACAAAGCTGATTGAGAGCGATCAGGGCGAAGGCAAGATGAAGGTCAGCCTGGTGCTGGTTCACGCGCAGGACCACCTGATGACCTCGATGCTGGCGCGCGAGCTGGTGGCGGAGCTCATTGAGCTTCACGAGAAAATGCAGTAAGTCAGACTGGGTAGCAGGAGGTCAGCACGATGGAAATCAAAACCGCACTTGAACAGCAGCTGTTTAACGGCAAAAATTTTCACGTGGTCATCTACAACAAGACGGAGAGCGCCAGCGGTCTGCACCAGCATGACTACTACGAGTTCACGATTGTTCTGACCGGTCGCTACTACCAGGAGATTAACGGTAAGCGCGTCCTGCTGGAGCGGGGGGATTTTGTCTTCCTGCCGATGGGATCTTATCACCAGAGCTTTTACGAATTTGGTGCCACCCGTATTCTGAATGTGGGCGTCAGCAGACGCTTCTTCGAGAAGCACTATCTGCCGCTGGTGCCGTTCTGCTTTGTGGCCTCCCAGGTCTATCGAGTCAAAAACGAGTTTATGACCTGGATTGAAACGGTGATCGCCTCGCTTAACTTCCGCGACAATGAATTTGATGAGTTTATTGAAACGGTGACCTTCTACGTGATGAACCGGCTGCGCCATCATCGCGAAGAGCAGCAGGTGACGGATGATATCCCGCAGTGGCTGCGCAGCACCGTTGAGCTGATGCACGATAAAGGCCGGTTCAGCGAAAATGCGCTGGAAAATATGGTCTCCCTGTCGGGCAAGTCCCAGGAATATCTGACCCGAGCGACGCAGCGTTATTATCGTAAAACGCCCGTGCAAATTATTAATGAAATCCGCATTAATTTTGCAAAAAAACAGCTGGAAATTACTAACTATTCTGTCACCGATATTGCTTACGAGTCAGGATACAGCAGCCCCAGCCTGTTTATTAAAACCTTTAAGAAATTAACGTCATTTACACCGAACAGTTACCGGAAAAATTTAACGGTAATTAATTAACTTTCGGCGGATTACCCGCCACGAATATTGCTTTAATGGCTTGCCCAAATAGCGGGAAGAGTACGCTATACCTTGCAGGCGATTAACCTGATACGCTAAGGGAGATATTATGCAAAAGAAATTGAAAGTCGTAACCATTGGTGGCGGCAGCAGCTATACCCCGGAATTACTTGAAGGCTTTCTGAAACGTTATCATGAATTACCGGTCAGCGAATTATGGCTGGTGGACGTTGAGGAAGGTCAGGAGAAGCTGAATATTATTTTCGACCTGTGCCAGCGCATGGTGGAAAAAGCGGGCGTGCCGCTGACCGTGCACAAAACCCTCGATCGTCGTCTGGCGCTAAAAGATGCAGATTTCGTCACCACCCAGCTGCGCGTCGGCCAGCTGAAGGCGCGCGAGCTGGACGAGCGTATTCCGCTTAGCCACGGCTATTTGGGTCAGGAGACCAACGGCGCGGGCGGCCTGTTCAAAGGGCTGCGCACCATTCCGGTGATTTTCGACATCGTTAAAGACGTGCAGGAGATCTGCCCGAACGCGTGGGTGATTAACTTCACCAACCCGGCCGGAATGGTCACTGAAGCGGTCTATCGTCATACCGGCTTCAAGCGTTTTATCGGCGTCTGTAATATTCCGATCGGTATGAAGATGTTTATCCGCGACGTGCTGGCGCTGACCGACAGCGACGATCTGTCCATCGATCTGTTCGGCCTGAACCACATGGTGTTTATTAAAGATGTCATCGTGAACGGAAAATCGCGCTTTGCCGAACTTCTCGACGGCGTGGCCTCCGGTCGCCTGACGGCGGCATCGGTGAAAAACATCTTTGACCTGCCGTTCAGCGAAGGGCTGATCCGCTCGCTGAATCTGCTGCCTTGCTCGTACCTGCTTTACTACTTCAAGCAGAAAGAGATGCTGGCCATCGAAATGGGCGAGTACTATAAGGGCGGCGCGCGCGCGCAGATCGTGCAGAAGGTCGAAAAGCAGCTGTTCGAGCTGTATAAAGATCCGAACCTGAACGTCAAACCGAAAGAGCTGGAGCAGCGCGGCGGGGCCTACTACTCCGATGCGGCGTGCGAGGTGATCAACGCCATCTACAACGACAAGCAGGCGGAGCACTATGTTAACGTGCCGCACCACGGCCATATCGACAATATCCCGGCTGACTGGGCCGTCGAGATGACCTGCATCCTGGGACGCGATGGCGCTAAGCCGCACCCGCGTATCACCCACTTCGATGACAAGGTCATGGGGCTGATCCACACCATCAAAGGCTTTGAAGTGGCGGCAAGCAACGCGGCGCTAAGCGGTGAACTCAATGACGTACTGCTGGCGCTGAACCTTAGCCCGCTGGTGCATTCCGACCGCGATGCGGAGCAGCTGGCCAGCGAGATGATCCTGGCGCATGAAAAATGGTTGCCGAATTTTGCCGCCACGATCGAGAAGCTGAAGTTTAAACAGCACTAAGAGGACGCACAATGGAACACCTGCTGATCGTTAATGCTGATGATTTTGGCCTGTCGAAAGGTCAGAACTACGGCATTGTGGAAGCCTGTCGCCGGGGGGTTGTGACCTCTACCACGGCGCTGGTAAATGGTGAGGCGGTTGAACACGCGGCGCAGCTGAGCCGCGAGGTGCCGGAGCTTGGCGTCGGCATGCACTTTGTGCTGACGCTCGGGATGCCGCTTTCGTCCATGCCGGGCCTGACGCGCGACGGCCAGCTGGGTAAATGGATTTGGGAACTGGCGGAGCAGGGCGCTCTGCCGCTCGAAGAGATTGCCCGCGAACTGGACTGTCAGTTCAACCGCTTCGTCGATCTGTTTGGTAAGTCGCCGACGCATATCGACAGCCATCACCACGTGCACATGATCCCGGCGATTTTCCCGCTGGTGGCCGAGTTTGCCCGGCGCAAAGGGGTGGCGATGCGCGTGGATCGTGAGGTGCAAGGGTTGCCGGACTGCGACGTCACAACCACAGCGGGGTTCAGCAGCGCGTTTTACGGCGAGGCGATCGACGAAGCGCTATTCCTGAAGGTGCTGGATGATTCCGCCGCGCGAGGGGAACCCTCGCTGGAGGTGATGGCGCACCCAGCGTTTGTCGACAACATCGTGCGTAAAAGCGCCTACTGCTGGCCGCGACTGGCGGAGCTGGACGTGCTGACGTCGCCATCGCTGAAATACGCGATTGCCGAGCGTGGGTATCGGTTGGGGACGTTCGGGGATCTGTAAGAAGTGCCGGGTGGCGGCTACGCCTTACCCGGCCTACAAAACCAATCGAAAGTAGGCCGGGTAAGCGCAAGCGCCACCCGGCTTTTTTTTACGCCGGGATCTGATCGATCTTGCTGCTGCGCGACCAGACGCGGTGCGCGGCGAGCAACTCAAACAGCTTCGTCATGAAGGCATCGTCAACGCTGTCGCCCTCGACAATGCCGTCCTCACCCTTATCGGCCACCTTCAGCTGCGCCTTAAACTGGCGCGCGTCGCCGGACAGCGCGATGGGTTTCAGGTGCTTATAAGCTTCCAGCAGATAATAAACGGCGTCGCCGTTGCTCAGCAGGCTGGCAATATCCCCGCACGGCACAATCACCGCATCGACGGTCAGCGATGGCGCACCGGCAAACGTCGCGGCCACCGGCAGCACGGAACCGTCATCGGCGGTCACTTCCCCCATGCGGGAATAGAGCAGATTGGCATGCACGCCCTGAGTTTTCAGCGCCTTCATAATCCCCAGCACGTCGCTGGCGCGGGTGCTGTCGTTCAGCAGAATGGCGACCACGCGGCCTTTGATCGAGCCGCCCGGCACCGCATACAGGCTCAGCGACGGATCTTTCTTCACGCCGTTAACCTCTTTCGGCGGAGCAAGGTTACGCTGCTCGTCGGTTAGCGTAATGCCCAGATTATCCGCGACGCTCTGGGCAAGCTGGATGTCAATATGCGCCAGCTGATCGACCACGCGCTCGCGGATGTAGGTGCGCACCACTTTACTCAGCTCAAAGCTGAAGCCACCGATGATGTGCTGTTGCTCAATCGGCGTCTGGCTGTTCCAGAACAGGCGAGGCTGGGCGTAATACTCGCCGAACGAGGGGCTGCGCTCGCGAATTTTATTGCCATCGACGCGCTCCTGATAGGATTCGAATCCACCGCGTTTTGGTGCGGGAGGCGTTTCGCGCGGCCAGTTATCGTTGATGGAGTTCGGCTCATAGTTCGCCGGGTTGGTGTCAATATCCTGACGGTGCATGCCGTCGCGCTGGAAATTGTGGTACGGGCAGGTGGGGCGGTTGATCGGAATTTCGTGGAAGTTCGGTCCGCCAAGACGGCTGATCTGCGTATCGGTATACGAGAACAAACGTCCCTGCAAGAGCGGATCGTTGGTGAAATCCAGGCCCGGCACGATATGCCCCGGGTGGAACGCAACCTGTTCGTTTTCGGTAAAGAAATTATCCGGGTTGCGGTTAAGCACCATTTTGCCCACCAGCTGAACCGGCACCAGCTCTTCCGGGATCAGCTTCGTCGGGTCAAGCAGATCGAAATCGAACTTAAATTCGTCCTCTTCCGGAATGAGCTGCAGGCCCAGTTCGTATTCCGGGAAGTCGCCCGCTTCAATGGACTCCCACAGTTCGCGGCGGTGGAAGTCCGGATCGCGGCCGGTCAGCTTCTGCGCTTCATCCCATACCAGCGAGGCTTTACCCGCCACCGGCTTCCAGTGGAAGCGGACAAACGTGGCTTTCCCCTCGGCGTTGATCAAGCGGAAGGTATGAATACCAAACCCTTCCATGGTGCGGTAGCTGCGCGGAATGCCGCGGTCAGACATCGCCCACATCACGTTGTGTAAGGTTTCAGGCTGCAGGGAGACGTAGTCCCAGAAGGTGTCGTGCGCACTTTGTCCCTGCGGTATCGCCCAGTGGGGCTCCGGTTTTACCGCATGGACAAAGTCAGGAAATTTATGCGCATCCTGAATGAAGAACACCGGGGTGTTATTGCCCACCAGATCGAAAATCCCTTCTTCGGTATAAAACTTGGTGGCAAAGCCGCGGATATCTCGTACGGTATCCGCCGAACCCGCGCCGCCCTGAACGGTAGAGAAGCGCACAAACACCGGGGTGATTTTTTTCGGGTCGGAGAGGAAATCCGCTTTAGTGATCGCTTTCAGGCTCTTGTAGGGCTGGAAGTAGCCATGCGCAGCCGAGCCGCGCGCGTGGACGATGCGTTCAGGGATCCGCTCGTGGTCGAAGTGGGTAATTTTTTCCCGCAGGATAAAGTCTTCCAGCAGGGTGGGGCCACGGCTCCCGGCGCGCAGGGAGTTCTGATCGTCGGCGATGCGCACGCCCTGATTGGTGGTCAGCGCATGACCTTCCCCTCCTTTACGATGAGGGTCAAGGGATTTCAGTTTATCGTTCTTCACATCGGGTGATTTAAAGCTCCCCGGTGCGGTAGGCTGTTCACCGGGTGCGGAAGGGCCGGGTGAAGGTTGATGAGAGCCGTCAGCAGGCGCGAGTGAGTCCATTCCCGGTTGCGATTCTTCAGTGCCATGAATGGGCGATCGATCGGTTTTATCTTTGTTCGACATTGCACGCTTCTCCTTTATCCATTGCTAAAAACCCTATTAAGGATAGAACAATGTCGCGAGAAGGTTCGCGAACTAAGAGTTTTCACATAACGTTATTGGCAAAAGACGCTTTCTCACGTACTCGGGGCGCGACGTAAGGCGGCAGGATCGGCTATCATAGAGTTTTCCTGCTTCAAGAATTTGTTTTAGTGAACCAGTCGCTTATGAAACCTCTTCGTCAACAAAACCGCCAGGTTATTAGCTATGTGCCCCGCGTTGAGCCCGCGCCGCCAGACCATGCCCTGAAAGTGGAGGGTTTTCGCGATGTGTGGCAGTTGCGGGGGAAATACGTGGCCTTTGTGCTGATCGGCGAGCATTTCCGTCGCTCTCCTGCCTTTACGGTACCGGAGTCCGCACAGCGGTGGGCGATGCAAATCCGCCAGGATGAAGAGGTTGAAGAATAACAGCCATAAAAAAACCGCCGGTTCAGGCGGTTTTTTTTACTTCTACGGTGATTAACGGTGCGCCAGCTCGGCGTCGTCTTCACTTTCCAGAATCGCTTTGTCGGTCTGCTTCAGCCACTGGCTGGTCAGCGTACCGGCGGTCATGGAGCCGCTCACGTTCAGCGCGGTGCGGCCCATGTCGATCAGCGGCTCAACGGAGATCAGTAGCGCGACCAGCGTAACCGGCAGACCCAGCGCAGGCAGCACAATCAGCGCGGCGAAGGTTGCGCCACCGCCAACACCCGCAACGCCTGCGGAGCTTACGGTCACAATCCCAACCAGGGTCGCGATCCAGACCGGATCCAGCGGGTTAATACCCACCGTCGGGGCAACCATCACCGCCAGCATCGCCGGGTAGAGACCCGCACAGCCGTTCTGGCCAATGGTGGCACCGAAGGATGCAGAGAAGCTGGCGATAGATTCCGGCACGCCCAGACGACGAGTTTGCGCTTCTACGTTCAGCGGAATAGACGCGGCGCTGGAACGGCTGGTGAAGGCAAAGGTCAGTACCGGCCAGACTTTACGGAAGTATTTCAGCGGGCTGACGCCGTTTACGCCCAGCAGGATGCCGTGCACCACGAACATAATGCCCAAACCCAGATAAGAGGCGACAACGAAGCTGCCCAGCTTAATGATGTCCTGCAGGTTAGATCCGGCAACCACTTTGGTCATCAGCGCCAGAACGCCGTAAGGGGTGAGCTGCATGACCAGACGCACCAGCTTCATCACCCAGCTTTGCAGGGTGTCAATAGCAACCAGCACGCGCTCGCCCTTTGGCGCGTCGTCTTTCAGCAGCTTCAGCGCCGCTACGCCCAGGAACGCGGCGAAAATCACCACGCTGATGATGGAGGTTGGGCTCGCACCGGTCAGGTCAGCAAACGGGTTCTTCGGAATGAAGGAGAGCACCATCTGCGGCACGGTCAGATCGGCCACTTTACCCACATAGTTGGTCTGAATCGCGGTCAGACGCGCCGTTTCAGCCGTCCCCTGCACCAGACCTTCTGCGGTCAGGCCAAACAGGTTGGTCACCAGCACACCCACCAGCGCGGCAATCAGCGTGGTGAACAGCAGCGTACCAATGGTCAGGAAGCTGATTTTACCCAGTTGGGTCGCGTTGTGCAGGCGGGCAACGGCGCTCAGAATCGAGGCGAACACCAGCGGCATAACGATCATCTGCAGCAGTTGCACATAGCCGTTACCGACAATGTTGAACCACTGGATGGAATCTTTCAGAACTGGATTATCGGAGCCATAAATTGCCTGTAATGCCAGACCAAATACGACACCCATGGCCAGACCAACCAGCACCTTTTTCGCCAGGCTCCACTGTTTGTGGCGCGCCTGCGCGAGAAGCAATAGCAGTACAGCGAACACAACGACGTTCGCGATGAGTGGAAAATTCATCCCCGTTCTCCTGATTTATTATTGGGTCGGTTTTTACCGATCCTGTTGGCGGAAGGTTAGCAGAAGTGTGATGTCGCGCTTATATCCAAATGGAATGGTTTATGACAAATGGGATAATTTTGTCGGTTTACTGTTCAATCTGGTGATGAATAAAGCGATTGAACTGAAATTGCAGCGAATTAATCATCTGGGAAGACCAGCGGACTGCACTGTTTTCGGGCAGGTTTTGCGGCATCCAGACGGCGTAAGCAAACAGCGCCATGCACAGGACGCGCTCAAGCTGGTTCCCTTTCTGCGGGGCCAGGATGGGAAAACGAAAGCGCCAGCGGCAGGGCCACAGCAGCGGTACGCCCGCAGGCGTTAGCATATCGGCCAGAATATGGCTTAAATAGCCCAGCACCATCCCCTGAATGGCGTCGGCGGGGACGATCCAGCTTTCGGGCACTTTTAAATAGAAAAGCGTCAGCAGGCCAAACACGGCCAGCAGGCTGTGCGTAAATCCACGGTGGCCGAACGCGCGGGCGATGGGTTTTGACACCCACTTCAGGCGCTGACCGAGGAAGGATTTAGGATGGTCAATGTCGGGCAGCAGACAGGTCAAAACGGCGGAAGGGACAACATGCCACCAGTCCCCCTGTGCGAGCACAGGGGTAAGTTCAGCGTTTTTGGCAAATACTGCGCACGCGATAGAAAAAAGCAGGTGGCCTTCCGCCGTCATGATAAAACCCACAAAACTGTCAATTCATACAGTATAGGGTTTTTATACAGTAGGCGGAAGAGGTGACGGTGTAACTGTTTGTCACAAGCCGGAGAAAGGCGTTAACCGCCCTGCAGGTGTTTCGCCGTCAGTTCTGCCAGTGAATTCAGCTTCACATCGGCAAGCGCAAAACGGGGATCGTGACGGCCTTCTTCCGCAGGCACCACAATGGAGCGCATCCGCGCGGCTTTAGAGGCCACCATGCCGTTAACAGAATCCTCCAGCGCAACGCAGCTGAGGGGATCGAGTCCCAGCTTTGCGGCACAGTCCAGGTAGACCTGCGGATGGGGCTTGCTGTAAGGCAGTTTCTCCGCGGACGCGAGGGCGTCGAAACTGTCGCGCAGTTCAAACATCGTGAGCACTTTTTCCAGCATATGCAGCGGCGACGCCGAGGCCAGTCCCACCTTCAGCCCCTGTGCCTTGCACAGCGCGACAGCCTCGCGAACGCCGGGCAGCAGTGGTCTGCTCTCTTCAACTAAAGAGATGGCGCGGCTGATAATGCGCGCGGTCACCTCATCGCGATCGGGACCCACCCACGGCTGTTGGGCAAACCACAGGTCAACCACCATATCGATGCGCAGGCCCAGCGTATCGGGGAGTTCATTACGGCGGCTGATATCCACGCCCAGGCTGGCCATAACGTCCAGTTCGGCGCGATCCCACAGCGGTTCGGAATCGATCAGTAATCCATCCATGTCAAAAATTGCGGCAAGAATTTTGCGCGGTGTCGACATCACAACGTCTCCTTATCCAGGGTGTTCGACAGACGATACGTGCTAAGCACACTCTGCAATTTAGCATATTGCCTTTAAAGAGCGGGCGAAATTGATGGTCAGCAGGTAGACTTAGGCACAAATAACGCGTCTTTATGAAGAGGAACTGATGACGTATCAACAAGCTGGACGCATTGCGGTCTTAAAACGTATTGCTGGCTGGGTGATTTTTATTCCTGCCGTCATTTCTACGCTGATTTCCGTGCTCAAATTTATGTACGATCACAGCGAAAAACAGCCGGGTATCAATGCGGTGATGCTTGATTTCGCGCATGTCATGATTGAGATGATGCGTTTTAATACGCCATTTTTAAATGTCTTCTGGTTTAACTCACCCACCCCGGATTTTCATCAGCAGCTGAATATCGGCTTTTGGGTGATATACGCCCTGATCTTTGTCGCGCTGGCCTTGCAGGCCTCTGGCGCGAGAATGAGCCGCCAGACGCGCTTTTTACGCGAGGGGGTTGAGGATCAGTTGATTCTGGAGCAGGCCAAAGGCCAGGAAGGCTTGAGCCGGGAGCAGATTGAATCCCGCATTGTTGTGCCGCGCCACACCATTTTCCTGCAGATTTTCCCGCTGTATGTCCTTCCCGTGATTATCATTGTGGCGGGATACTTCTTCTTCTCACTGCTCGGTTTTCTGTGAGGGATAAGGGTGGCAGCAAGGCCACCCGTTCGCGTCTCAGGCGGCGAGCATGCGTTCAAGCGCCCGCTGGGCGTTAACCAGGTGTTCTCCGCCAAAGAGTATGGCACGGTTCATCAGCGTATAAAGCTGATAGACCGGCTGGCGGTCGAGGAAGCCGGGCGGCAGGGGGGAGACAGACTGATATCCGTCGTAAATTTGCGGCGGTTGCTCACGATGCAGCGGCAGCATGGCAAGATCGCATTCTCTGTCACCCCAGTAGCAGGCGGGGTCGAAGATGTAGGGGCCGTTAGGGCCCAGCGCGCAGTTATCGGACCACAAATCGCCGTGAAGCAGAGACGCCTGCGGCTGGTGGGATGCCAGGCGCTGCTGAACGTGCTCGACGATCGCATCAATATTGCCAAATTCCAGCCCTTTCTCGGCGGCCAGCTCAAGCTGCCAGCCGATGCGCTGCTCGGCAAAAAATGTCGACCAGCGGCGCTGCCAGGCGTTGGGCTGTGGCGTGGTGGAGAGGTCGTTGTCAAAATCGAGACCAAACTGCGGCTGGTCACTCCATTGATGCAGGCGCGCGAGCTGTTGCCCGAGGATAAACGCATTATGGGCATCCAGCGGTCGGGCGGGGAGATATTCCATGACCAGGAAACTGTAGTCGCGGTCGCTCCCAACGGCCAGAACCTGCGGGACCGTCACCGTTTTACTGCGCGACAACAGCTCAAGCTGGTCGGCTTCGGCGGTAAATATCGCAAGCAGTTCACGTTCGTCGCATTTAACGAAGAGATCGCGTCCTGCGTAGCGTAAATGCCACGCGGCGTGGATCTCACCGCCTGGCAGTTCGTTACGCAGTTCAATTTCACCTTCGCCCAGCTGCTCACGTAAAAGATGACTGATAGCCTGCCACATGTTGTCTCTCCCATGTTGTCTGCCAGATCATAACGTTAGCGCATAACTGCGGTAAAAAAATACGAACTAACGCACACCTGAGTGGTTTAAAGTCATGCAGCGCACTTATTGTTCTTTTTTCCGCCAGCTTTCCCAGGTAGCTACGTCAATGTCGGCAGGCTTGTCGGTCGCGCTTTCCACCAGGCTGGCGGCCAGCGCATGAACCTCTTCCTGGCTCAGGGCGCTGATGAGACCAAATGCCAGCGTGCCTAAATCATGAATATTGCCCTCGTCATCCGTCAGCGTGAGGAGAAAATTAGCCCGGGTGAAGGCATTGTTAAGCTCATTGAGCTCGGTCAGGGATGCTTCATGAAGGTTGATCGTCACGACGTAACGAGTGATGTCACCACTGCTCATAATTCACCTCATTGTTATCATGGAAGTTTTCTTAGCATAGTCGATAGTTTGGGTTTGGCGACTCGGTGAGGGCTTTCCCCTTCGTCAACACGAAGGGGAACCGGCGCTAATTTCGGGACAGGTAATCGACGATTTTTTGCGTATCGGCCAGCGAGCAGAGACGCGTGCCCTGGTTGATGGTCGCGGCACTACCCGCGGCTACGCCGTAGCGCGTCATTTCCAGAAGAGACGCGCCCTGCGCCAGTTTTAGCGTCATCGCACCCACCATGCTGTCGCCAGCGCCAACCGTGCTCTGGCTCTTCATCGGCGGTGGGACAACCTGCACGGAAGAGGTTTCGTCGACGGCCAGCGCCCCCTGAGGGCCGAGGGAGACGACGACGCGGCGCGCTTTGCCGCTGCGCACCAGCTCCTGCGCGGCGGAGCGAACGTCATCAGGCTGCGTCAGCTCACGGTTGACCAGCGCGCTTAGCTCTTTCTGGTTAGGTTTGACCAGTTCCAGATTACCCGGCACCAGCGCCGCCTGCAGGGCCTCGCCGCTGCTGTCGACAATGCAGCGGATACCGCGCTGCTGCGCGGCCCGAATCAGCGCCGTTAATTTTTCCGTGCTGACCCCGGGCGGCAGGCTGCCGCTGACCACCAGCAGTGCGCCGCTCTCAATCTTCAGCACTTTCTCCTCAAGCTGACGAAATTCGTCATCGCTCAGTTTCGCGCCCGGCATGACAAAACGGTACTGCTCGCCGCTTGATTCGACGTGGACATGCAGATTTTGCCGCGTCCAGTCTTTGGCCTCGACGGTCTCAACGGCCACCTGTTCATCTGCCAGCAGCGAGACCAGGTGCTCACCGGTGGCACCGCCCGTGGGAAAAATGGCCGTGGCTTTGCCCCCGAGGTGTGTAATGGCGCGCGCCACGTTGATCCCGCCGCCGCCGGGCTCAAAGACCGGGGCGCTGCAGCGCAATTTACCTTCCGGGTAAATCTGCGGCGTCAGGGTGGCGGAATCCAGGGAAGGGGAGAGCGTCAGGGTGTAGATAGAAACCATCATTACCTCCTTTTAGCATGGGTTCTTTTTAGTCTGGCACCATTTATCAGGAAGGCAATGTAAATAACAGTATGATTTTAAATATGAATACTGAATAAAATTAAGGTCGGAGATATATAAAATAAAACGCTTTTTGGGATCGTTCTTATTCAAAAAATGAAATAAGAAATCATTGCTATGTTATTTGCGGCTTTTTATAATTTGTTACCTTTCTCTGGACGCCTTGTCATTGATCCTCAAGAAAGATTCCGGGACCGTGTGGTCTCTTTTTTTGTTGTACGGACTCCTTAATAAAATGAAGCTTTTAAAGACAGTGCCCGCTGCACTGATGCTGGCGGGTGGCGTGTTTGCGGCTATGAACGCGACCGCTGATGATTCCGTTTTTACTGTCATGGACGATCCTTCCTCCGCGAAAAAACCGTTTGAAGGTAACCTGAACGCCGGGTATCTGGCACAATCCGGTAACACGAAAAGCTCTTCTCTGACGGCGGACAGCACGCTCACCTGGTACGGTAATACTACCGCCTGGTCGCTGTGGGGTAATGCCAGCAACACTTCCGCTAATGACGAACGTTCTTCCGAGAAATATGCGGTAGGCGGACGTAGCCGTTACAACATGACCGACTATGACTACCTGTTTGGGCAGGCGAGCTGGTTAACCGACCGTTACAACGGTTATCGTCAGCGCGATGTGTTCACCGCCGGTTACGGTCGCCAGTTCCTGAACGGTCCGGTGCACAGCCTGCGTTTTGAATTCGGTCCGGGCGTACGTTATGACGAGTACACCAACGGTGATACCAAAACCCAACCGCTCGGTTACGCTTCCGGGACCTACGCCTGGCAGATGACTGACAACACCAAATTTACCCAGGGTGTTTCTGTATTTGGTGCCGACGACACGACGCTGAACTCTGAAACGGCGCTGAACGTGGCTATCAACGAACACTTTGGTCTGAAAGTGGCCTACAACGTGACCTGGAACTCTTCACCACCTGAATCTGCGCCGGATCATACCGACCGCAGAACCACGGTTTCACTGGGTTATAGAATGTAATGAAAGCGGGCCGACGATAATGTCGGCCCGTTTAGTGTCTGTGGTCTTGTGGCGTCCCTTCTGATGACCCGCATTCGCTCCTAGCCCCAAATCATTGCCGCCCAACGCAGCAGCAGCATTGCGCCGCAGATGGCAATCAGCACCAGCACCATTTTCCAGTGTTTAACGGCAAATCGTTTTGTTGGCATAACCTAATCCTTGTTCGTTGATATCCTCAGTCTACCAAACAGGGCCGAAATATGCCCCTTCTCAGGAACGATTGGGTTATGCCAGCGCAGGGTTCAGCTCAGAACCAGTGGAATCGTTCGGCGAGAATCAACAATAAACCTGTGGCGGAAAGGACGTTCAATATCACAACCGTTCTACTGGATACGTTCATGGTATGCACCTTTGGGTTTAAAGACCTGTTCAAGAGTAGCCCAGCATCTCCGAAATGCGAGCGCAGGGGAGAAGCAACCTGCAAATTCGTGCGAACGTGCCAGCCTGTCAATCTGGCGGTAGAGGGTGCAATCTCCTTTCCGTTAGTGTTAACATTGCAAGGCTTACCGTAAATTCGACGTTGTCTGATTTTTCGGCAGGTGAATGATGACGAACCAATTTGACGATTGTTGGTCAGATGGTGTCGTAATCTATTGTCAAATCACGATTATTTTCTTTGTATATGCTCTTATGTGTGGGGCATCACTGCAAATAAGGATATAAAATGCCTGTAATTACTCTTCCTGACGGCAGTCAACGCCATTTCGACCGTCCTGTTAGCCCAATGGATGTTGCCCTGGACATTGGTCCGGGTCTCGCGAAAGCGACTATCGCTGGCCGTGTTAACGGTGAGCTGGTGGATGCCTCCGATCTGATCGAAAACGATGCGACGCTCGCTATCATCACCGCGAAAGACGAAGAAGGTCTGGAGATCATTCGTCACTCCTGCGCGCACCTGTTGGGCCATGCCATCAAGCAGCTGTGGCCAAACACCAAAATGGCGATCGGTCCGGTTATCGACAATGGTTTCTACTACGACGTTGACCTTGACCACACCCTGACTCAGGAAGATATCGACGCGCTCGAAAAACGCATGCACGAGCTCGCCGAGACGAACTATGACGTCATCAAGAAGAAAGTCAGCTGGCACGAAGCGCGTGAAACCTTCGTGAAGCGCGGCGAGAGCTACAAGGTCACCATTCTTGACGAAAACATTTCGCATGATGACAAGCCTGGCTTGTACCATCACGAAGAATACGTCGACATGTGCCGTGGACCGCACGTGCCGAACATGCGTTTCTGTCATCACTTTAAGCTGATGAAGATCGCAGGCGCCTACTGGCGTGGCGACAGCAACAACAAAATGTTGCAGCGTATCTATGGTACCGCGTGGGCCGATAAAAAAGCCCTGAACGCCTACCTGCTGCGTCTGGAAGAGGCGGCGAAGCGTGACCACCGTAAAATCGGTAAGCAGCTTGACCTGTATCACATGCAGGAAGAAGCGCCGGGTATGGTGTTCTGGCATAACGACGGCTGGACCATCTTCCGTGAACTGGAAACTTTCGTACGCTCCAAGCTGAAAGAGTACCAGTATCAGGAAGTGAAAGGTCCGTTCATGATGGACCGTGTGCTGTGGGAAAAAACCGGCCACTGGGACAACTACAAAGATGCGATGTTCACCACCTCATCTGAGAACCGTGAATACTGCATCAAGCCAATGAACTGCCCGGGCCACGTTCAGATCTTCAACCAGGGTCTGAAATCCTACCGCGACCTGCCGCTGCGTATGGCGGAGTTCGGTAGCTGCCACCGTAACGAGCCATCAGGTGCGCTGCACGGTCTGATGCGCGTTCGTGGCTTTACGCAGGATGATGCGCATATCTTCTGTACGGAAGACCAGGTTCGTGACGAAGTTAACGCCTGTATTCGTATGGTCTACGATATGTACAGCACCTTTGGCTTCGAGAAGATCGTGGTCAAACTCTCAACGCGTCCGGAAAAACGTATCGGTAGCGATGAGACATGGGATCGCGCGGAAGCGGATCTCGCCGTAGCGCTGGAAGAGAACGGCATTCCGTTCGAATACCAGCTGGGCGAGGGCGCATTCTACGGTCCGAAAATTGAATTTACCCTGTATGACTGCCTCGATCGCGCATGGCAGTGCGGCACTGTACAGCTGGACTTCTCCCTGCCTCAGCGTCTTAGCGCCTCTTATGTTGGCGAAGACAACGAGCGTCAGGTCCCGGTTATGATTCACCGTGCGATTCTCGGTTCCCTGGAGCGCTTCATCGGCATCCTGACTGAAGAGTTCGCCGGCTTCTTCCCAACCTGGCTTGCGCCAGTGCAGGTGGTGGTGATGAACATTACCGATTCTCAGGCAGATTACGTTAAAGAATTGACGCAGAAACTACAAAATGCGGGCATTCGCGTAAAAGCAGACTTGAGAAATGAGAAGATTGGCTTTAAAATCCGCGAGCACACTTTACGTCGTGTCCCGTATATGTTGGTCTGTGGTGATAAAGAGGTGGAAGCAGGCAAAGTTGCCGTTCGCACCCGCCGTGGTAAAGACCTGGGCAGCCTGGACGTAAGTGAAGTGATTGAGAAGCTGCAACAAGAGATTCGCAGCCGCAGTCTTCAACAACTGGAGGAATAAGGTATTAAAGGCGGAAAACGAGTTCAAACGGCACGTCCGAATCGTATCAATGGCGAGATTCGCGCCCAGGAAGTTCGCTTAACAGATCTTGAAGGTGAACCACTGGGGATTGTGAGTCTGAGAGAAGCAATCGAAAAGGCTGAAGAAGCTGGAGTAGATTTAGTTGAAATCAGCCCTAACGCCGAACCGCCAGTTTGTCGTATCATGGACTACGGCAAGTTCCTTTATGAAAAGAGTAAGTCTTCTAAGGAACAGAAGAAGAAGCAAAAAGTTATCCAGGTTAAGGAAATCAAATTCCGTCCTGGTACCGACGATGGCGATTATCAGGTAAAACTCCGCAGCCTGATTCGCTTTCTGGAAGATGGCGATAAGGCCAAGATCACACTGCGTTTCCGCGGTCGTGAGATGGCCCACCAACAGATTGGTATGGAAGTGCTTAACCGCGTCCGTGACGATCTGAGTGAACTGGCAGTAGTCGAATCCTTCCCTACGAAGATCGAAGGCCGCCAGATGATCATGGTGCTCGCTCCTAAGAAGAAACAGTAAGGCCTTCAAGCAGCAAAATCTGTGGAGCCTTCGGGTTTCATAGGTTTTGTTCGCCTATGTTTCGTTTATTTAACAATGCGAAGTGGAAGTTATTAAGATGCCAAAAATTAAGACCGTACGCGGTGCTGCTAAGCGCTTCAAAAAAACCGGTGGTGGTGGATTTAAGCGTAAGCACGCAAACCTGCGTCATATTCTGACCAAAAAATCTACTAAGCGTAAACGTCACCTGCGTCCAAAAGGCCTTGTTTCTAAAGGCGATCTGGGTCTGGTTATCGCGTGCCTGCCGTACGCATAAGCCGTTAACGTTTAATTTTTTACTAAGAATATAGATACAGGAGAGCACATATGGCTCGCGTAAAACGTGGTGTAATTGCACGTGCACGTCACAAGAAAATTTTGAAACAAGCTAAAGGCTACTACGGTGCGCGTTCACGCGTTTACCGCGTTGCCTTCCAGGCTGTTATCAAAGCAGGTCAGTACGCTTACCGTGACCGTCGTCAGCGTAAGCGTCAGTTCCGTCAACTGTGGATTGCGCGTATCAACGCAGCAGCACGTCAGAACGGTATTTCTTACAGCAAATTCATCAACGGCCTGAAAAAAGCCTCTGTTGAAATCGACCGTAAGATCCTGGCTGACATCGCAGTATTCGACAAAGTAGCGTTCACCGCTCTGGTCGAAAAAGCGAAAGCAGCACTGGCATAAGCCAGTTGAGAGAGGGAGCCTTGCTCCCTCTTTTCATTTAACACCATCAGAAGATTGACATTTATCCGTCCAGGCTTTTCAATAAGGTCTTTACGGTTTTTACCAGACAAGGTAACGCAAGCATGAATGCTGCTATTTTCCGCTTCTTCTTTTACTTTAGCACCTGATTTCAGGAGGCTAGCGCGTGAAAGATGAAACGAAAAACAGCGCCAGATAAGCCTCCCGATGGAGGCTTTTTTTGTGCCTGAATTTGAGAGAATAACTCCACCAAATCGGTGTCTGCACCGACATAATGAGGAAAATCATGTCACATCTCGCAGAGCTGGTTGCCAGTGCAACAGCCGCCATTAATCAGGCCTCAGATGTTGCCGCGTTAGACAATGTCCGCGTCGAATATCTTGGGAAGAAAGGGCACCTGACCCTTCAGATGACAACCCTGCGTGAGCTGCCGCCAGAAGAGCGTCCGGCAGCGGGTGCGGTGATTAACGAAGCCAAGGAGCAGGTTCAGCAGGCGCTGAACGCGCGCAAAGCCGAGCTGGAAAGCGCGGTGCTGAATGCGCGTCTGGCCGCAGAAACGATCGACGTTTCTCTGCCGGGTCGCCGTATTGAAAACGGCGGTCTGCATCCGGTTACCCGCACCATCGACCGCATTGAAAGTTTCTTCGGTGAGCTCGGCTTTACCGTGGCGACTGGCCCGGAAATCGAAGATGATTACCATAACTTCGACGCCCTGAACATTCCTGGCCATCATCCGGCACGCGCTGACCACGACACTTTCTGGTTCGACGCAACGCGTCTGCTGCGTACTCAGACCTCCGGCGTTCAGATCCGTACCATGAAGGATCAGGAGCCACCTATCCGCATTATCGCGCCGGGCCGCGTCTATCGTAACGACTACGATCAGACCCACACCCCAATGTTCCACCAGATGGAAGGTCTGATTGTTGATAAAAACATCAGCTTCACCAACCTGAAGGGCACGCTGCACGATTTCCTGAACAACTTCTTTGAGGAAGATCTGCAGGTTCGTTTCCGTCCTTCCTACTTCCCATTCACCGAACCGTCTGCGGAAGTTGACGTGATGGGCAAAAACGGCAAATGGCTGGAAGTGCTGGGCTGCGGCATGGTGCATCCAAACGTGCTGCGCAACGTGGGTATCGATCCGGAAGTCTACTCCGGCTTTGCCTTCGGCATGGGCATGGAGCGTCTGACCATGCTGCGCTATGGCGTGACCGACTTACGTGCATTCTTCGAAAACGATCTGCGTTTCCTCAAACAGTTTAAATAAGGGCAGGACAGAACAATGAAATTCAGTGAACTGTGGTTACGCGAGTGGGTTAACACCACGCTGGACAGCGACGCGCTGTCTAACCAGATCACCATGGCGGGCCTGGAAGTGGACGGCGTTGAGCCGGTTTCCGGCGCCTTCAACGGCGTCGTCGTCGGCGAAGTGGTTGAGTGCGGTCAGCATCCTAACGCTGACAAACTGCGCGTGACAAAAGTGAACGTGGGCGGTGACCGCCTGCTGGATATCGTCTGCGGTGCCCCAAACTGCCGTCAGGGCCTCAAGGTGGCCGTGGCGACCGTCGGTGCAGTGCTGCCGGGCGATTTCAAAATTAAAGCGGCTAAGCTGCGCGGTGAGCCATCTGAAGGCATGCTGTGCTCCTTCTCCGAGTTGGGTATTTCCGACGATCACAACGGCATCATTGAGCTGCCGCTGGATGCGCCCGTTGGCACCGATATCCGTGAATACCTGAAGCTTGACGACAACACCATCGAAATCAGCGTCACGCCAAACCGTGCTGACTGCTTAGGCATCATCGGCGTGGCGCGTGACGTGGCCGTGCTGAACCAGACCGAGCTGAACGCGCCGGACATTGCGCCGGTTGAAGCAACCATCAGTGACGTGCTGCCTGTTCAGGTTGACGCTCCGGATGCGTGCCCGCGCTACCTCGGCCGCGTGGTGAAAGGCATCAACGTGAAAGCCCCAACCCCGCTGTGGATGAAAGAGAAGCTGCGCCGCTGCGGCATCCGCTCTATCGACGCCGTGGTTGACGTGACCAACTACGTACTGATGGAGCTGGGCCAGCCAATGCACGCGTTCGATAAAGATCGTATCGACGGTGGCATCGTTGTGCGCATGGCGAAAGAGGGCGAAACCCTGGTTCTGCTGGACGGCAGCGAAGCGAAGCTGAACGCCGATACCCTGGTGATTGCTGACCACAGCAAAGCGCTGGCAATGGGCGGTATCTTCGGGGGCGAACATTCAGGCGTTAACGACGAGACGCAAAACGTCCTGCTGGAGTGCGCGTTCTTCAGCCCGCTCTCCATCACCGGTCGCGCGCGCCGTCACGGCCTGCACACCGATGCGTCTCACCGCTACGAGCGCGGCGTTGACCCGGCGCTGCAGTACAAAGCGATGGAGCGTGCAACTCGCCTGCTGATCGACATCTGCGGCGGCGAAGCGGGCCCGGTTATTGACGTTACCCACGAAGCGACCCTGCCGAAGCGTGCGACCATTACCCTGCGCCGCAGCAAGCTGGATCGCCTGATTGGCCATCACGTTGCCGATGCCCAGGTGACCGACATCCTGACGCGTCTGGGCTGCGAAGTGACCGAAGGCCAGGACGAGTGGAAAGCCGTTGCGCCATCATGGCGTTTCGACATGGAAATTGAAGAAGACCTGGTGGAAGAAGTGGCCCGCGTGTACGGCTACAACAACATCCCAGACGAGCCTGTCCAGGCCGGTCTGGTGATGGGCAAACACCGTGAAGCCGACCTGTCCCTGAAGCGTGTGAAAACCATGCTGAACGACAAAGGCTACCAGGAGGTGATCACCTACAGCTTTGTTGATCCTAAGCTTCAGCAGCTGATCCACCCGGGCCAGGAGGCGCTGATCCTGCCTAGCCCAATCTCCAGCGAAATGTCCGCGATGCGTCTGTCCCTGTGGACCGGGCTGCTGGGCACCGTCGTTTACAACCAGAATCGTCAGCAAAACCGCGTGCGAATTTTCGAAAGCGGTTTGCGCTTTGTACCGGATAATCAGGCAAATTTAGGCATCCGTCAGGATCTCATGCTGGCTGGCGCCATCAGCGGAAACCGCTATGAAGAGCACTGGGACCTGGCAAAAGGCACGGTTGATTTCTACGATATGAAGGGCGACCTGGAAGCGATTCTGGATCTGACCGGTAAATTATCCGAAATTGAATTCCGCGCAGAAGCCATTCCGGCCCTGCATCCGGGCCAGAGCGCAGCCATCTACTTAGACGGCAAACGCGTTGGTTTTATTGGGGTTGTTCACCCTGAGCTGGAGCGTAAGCTGGACCTGAACGGCCGCACCATCGTGTTCGAGCTGGAATGGAGCCCGGTAGCAGACCGCGTGATTCCTCAGGCGCAGGACGTCTCCCGCTTCCCGGCAAACCGCCGTGATATCGCGGTTGTGGTCGCGGAAAATGTGCCCGCAGCAGATATTTTGGCCGAATGTAAGAAAGTTGGCGTAAATCAGGTAGTTGGCGTAAACTTATTTGACGTGTACCGCGGCAAGGGCGTAGCAGAAGGTTTCAAGAGCCTCGCTATTAGCCTTATCCTTCAGGATACCAGCCGTACACTCGAAGAAGAGGAGATTGCCGCTACCGTCGCCAAATGTGTAGAGGCATTAAAAGAGCGATTCCAGGCATCATTGAGGGATTGAACCTATGGCGCTTACAAAAGCTGAAATGTCAGAATATCTGTTTGATAAGCTTGGGCTTAGCAAACGGGATGCCAAAGAGCTGGTAGAGCTGTTTTTCGAAGAGATCCGTCGTGCTCTGGAAAATGGTGAGCAGGTAAAACTCTCCGGTTTTGGCAATTTTGATTTGCGAGACAAAAACCAACGTCCGGGCCGCAACCCGAAGACGGGGGAAGATATTCCCATTACAGCCCGCCGCGTGGTGACCTTCAGACCCGGCCAGAAGTTAAAAAGCCGCGTCGAAAACGCAACGCCCAAAGCAGAGTAATATGAACTAACCAAAAAGGCCGCCCACGCGGCCTTTTTTCTTTGCGCTCTCCGGCAAACCCGCCGTAAAATCAATGATATCTCACGCTACTATAACCTTACACATGCTTGATTTTGCCCATCTACAGTTCCGTTCCGATCGGCGTCGCCTGCTTTGGCTGGTGCTGTTGCTCATTGCCGCCGCGGGCGTGAGCCTGTGCGCCGGCGACAGATGGATTGGGCCCGAAAGCTGGTGGGGGCCTGACGGGCAGCTCTTCGTCTGGCAAATTCGTCTTCCGCGCACCGTTGCGGTGATGCTGGTGGGCGCCGCGCTGGCGCTGTGCGGCACCATTATGCAGGCGTTGTTTGAAAACCCTCTGGCGGAGCCCGGCCTGCTCGGGGTGTCGAACGGTGCAGGCGTGGGGCTGATTGCGGCGGTGATGCTGGGCGGGGGAGAGCTGTCAGGATGGAGCATTAGCCTCTGCGCCATACTTGGCGCACTGCTGATCACCGCAATCCTTCTTCGCTTCGCCAGACGGCACCTGTCGACCAGCCGCCTGCTGCTTGCCGGCGTGGCGCTGGGGATCATCTGCAGCGCGCTGATGACCTGGGCGGTCTACTTCTCGACCTCCTTTGACCTGCGTCAGCTGATGTACTGGATGATGGGCGGCTTTGGCGGCGTTGACTGGCACCAGGGCTGGCTGATGGCGCTGCTGGTACCGGTCATCCTGTGGGCGGCCCTGCAGGCGCAGCCGCTGAATATGCTCGCGCTGGGTGAAACCTCTGCCCGCCAGCTCGGCATGCCGATTGGGTTCTGGCGTAACGTGCTGGTGATCGTCATTGGCTGGCTGGTCGGCGTCAGCGTGGCGCTGGCGGGGGCTATCGGTTTTATCGGGCTGGTTATACCGCACATGCTGCGCCTGTGTGGCCTCACGGACCATCGAACCCTGCTTCCGGCCTCTGCGGTGGCCGGGGCCGTCACGCTGCTGGTGGCCGATATCATCGCCCGCCTTGCCCTGACGGCCGCAGAGCTGCCGATTGGCGTGGTCACCGCCACGCTGGGCGCGCCGGTCTTTATCTGGCTACTATTAAAATCCGGACGTTAAAAAACGACCTGTAAAACAACCTGAGGGAATGCTATGCAGTCAGATATCCTGAATACAGAAGTGACGACCATTGACGGCGAGAAAACCACGCTGGAAGGCTACAGAGGCAACGTGTTGCTTATCGTCAACGTAGCATCCAAATGCGGCCTGACGCCGCAGTACGAGCAGCTGGAAAATATTCAGAAGGCCTGGGAGAAAGACGGTTTCACCGTGCTGGGCTTCCCCTGCAACCAGTTCCTGGGACAGGAGCCGGGCAGCGAAGAGGAGATTAAAACCTTCTGCAGCACCACCTATGGCGTGACGTTCCCGATGTTCAGCAAAATTGACGTCAACGGTGAGGACCGCCATCCGCTGTATGCGAAGCTGATCGCTGCCGCTCCTAAGGCCGTTGCGCCGGAAGGCAGCGGATTTTATGAGCGTATGGCCAGCAAAGGGCGCGCGCCGCTTTACCCGGACGATATCCTGTGGAATTTCGAGAAATTCCTGATCGGTCGCGACGGCCAGGTCGTTCAGCGTTTTTCGCCGGATATGACGCCTGAAGATCCGATCGTCATGGAGTCGATCAAGCTGGCGCTGGCGAAATAATGTCGTTGCTGATGCAGCTCACGGACGTTGCCGAGAGGGGACGTCTGGAGCCAATAACCGGTACCGTCAATGCGGGAGAAATCCTGCATCTTGTCGGGCCAAACGGTGCAGGGAAGAGCACGCTGCTGGCGCGGATGGCAGGCATGACCGACGGAGAAGGGCAGATAACGCTGCTGGAGCATTCGCTTGCCGACTGGTCACCGGCCTCGCTGGCGCATCGGCGCAGCTACCTCGTACAACAGCAGGTGCCGCCCTTTGCGATGCCGGTCTGGCACTATCTGATGCTGCATCTGCACGACAAACAGCAGACGGCGCTGCTGACGGACGTGGCGGCGGCCCTCGGGCTGGAAGATAAACTCGCCCGGCATGCCAGCCAGCTTTCCGGCGGAGAGTGGCAGCGGGTGCGCCTGGCGGCGGCTATCGTTCAGATCCACCCGGCAGGTAATCCTCACGGGCGGATGCTGCTTCTCGATGAACCTATGAGCGGTCTGGACGTGGCGCAGCAGGCGGCGCTGGATACCCTGCTAAGCGCCCTCAGCCGAAAAGGCATCGCCGTGGTGATGAGCGGTCATGACCTCAACCACACCCTGCGCCATGCCCACCGGGTGTGGCTGCTGACGCAGGGAAAAATGATCGCCAGCGGTCCGCGGGAGCAGGTGCTTACCCCGCCCAATCTTGCCCGCGCGTACAACATGTCGTTCCGCAGGCTGGATATAGAGGGACATAAGATGCTGATTTCTACCGGGCAGGCGTAACCGTTTCTTGCCTGTAGGCACATTTGCACGCTAAATTACGAAAAGAACAAAAAAAGCAGAGGATTCGTCTGAAAATGCGATTCTGGTTTCTCCTGATGGCAGCACTTTTTCTTGCGGGATGCAGTAGCCATCGTGCGCCGCCGCCTAACCCACGGCTTTCAGATTCGATCACCGTCATTGCCAGCCTGAACGATCAGCTGAGCAACTGGCGCGGCACGCCGTACCGCTACGGCGGCATGAGCCGCGGCGGCGTGGACTGCTCCGGCTTCGTCCTGATGACCTTTCGCGATAAGTTTGATTTACAGCTTCCGCGCGAAACGCGCAAGCAGGCGGAAATTGGCACTGAAATTGATAAAGACGAGTTGCTGCCCGGAGACCTGGTTTTCTTCAAAACCGGCTCGGGTGAAAGCGGTCTCCACGTGGGCATATATGATACAGACAATCAGTTCATTCATGCCTCGACCAGTCGCGGCGTGATGCGCTCTTCTCTTGATAATGTTTACTGGCGTAAAAATTTCTGGCAGGCACGGCGTATTTAGTCTTTGTCGGATACTTCTCTTATGACGGCATGGTAAGTAATAAATCATGCCGTTTTTCTCAAATAAGATGCTTAAAGTTAAATTTACCAAAATTAGCGCATCCTGTATGTGTCTGTTTTATCTAAAACTGGCTATTATTCTACAACCAGGATAAAATTATTTTAGATTCAGGGATAAATCTGAAAATTAATACGGAACTAATGAAATTAATCTTATTAAAATCAAGACAGTGGAATTGTGTCGGCAATTGCTCCAGGATGTCCTCTCTCATCTTTAATGCGGGGCGAGTGCAATGATTATTACGCTAGATAATGCTTACCAGTCTGAACTGCTGCTCCTGCCCGCCCGTAATAGCGCAGGTGAGCTGAAAGGTTTAGAAATTCTGGTTAACTTTACTGGCGTCGGCAGCGATGTGCGGATCCCTACTGAGCTTGTTATCCCTCGGCTTTCAGCGGCTGAAGAGTTAGCGCTGTTTAACGAAAAGCTGCAATTGCTTGATACCTGTAAACTGTTTTTTATTCAGCATCAGTTAATTGCATGGATCAATATTACACCTGTAATTGGTGAATTTTTATTAACTAATGGAAACGCTGTTTCAATCCTTGAGCGTTATCCGTTTCTTGAGTTTACTGTTAATGAGAATTATCCAGGTTTAAATAACGGAAAGGACGATCTGCAGCTGGCGAGAATGGCGATCCATTTTCCGCTGGTCCTGGCAAACTTTGGCGCAGGCGCCGCATCGCTCAAAGCGGTGTATGATGGATTATTTAAACGGGTCATTCTCGATAAAGGATTCATTCAGCAGCGCGCCCCGGAGCTCTCTTTTGAGCCTTTTATGCGCGCCATCCTCTGGCAAATCACGCCTCACTGCCAGTCTGTGATCGTCTCCGGCATTGATGACCACGCACTGCTGCAACGCGTTTTGTCCTTCAATTTTGGTGCGATGCAGGGCGCGCTTTGGCCAGCGGTCGCCGCGGAGCACGTCACCACGCTGGTTCAGCAGCGATAACCCTGTCTTTCGCCCGTGTTTAAGTTCGGGCAAACCCTCTACACTAAAAGCAGGAGGACTTATGACCCTGTCTTTTACTGCTCACTGGCACGACGAGTTGCCGGGATTTTACACCGCACTCAAACCCACACCGTTACACCATTCACGCCTTATCTGGCATAACGATCGGCTGGCAGAAGAGCTCGCCATTCCGCCCGAGCTGTTTCAGCGTTCAGACAGCGCTGGCGTCTGGGGAGGCGAAATGCTTCTCGCCGGTATGCAACCTCTGGCTCAGGTCTATAGCGGACACCAGTTTGGCGTCTGGGCGGGACAGCTGGGCGACGGCCGGGGGATCCTGCTCGGTGAGCAACAGCTTCCCAACGGGGAGACGGTTGACTGGCACCTGAAGGGGGCGGGCCTGACGCCCTATTCGCGAATGGGAGACGGGCGTGCGGTACTGCGGTCAACGATTCGCGAGTGTCTGGGCTGTGAAGCGATGCATGCGCTGGGTATTCCCACCACCCGGGCGCTGTCCATCGTCACCAGCGAGACGCCGGTCGCGCGCGAAACCGTGGAAAAGGGCGCAATGCTGATGCGTATCGCGCAAAGCCACCTGCGCTTCGGTCATTTCGAACACTTTTACTACCGCCGCGAGCCGGAAAAGGTGCGCCAGCTGGCGGACTTTGCCATTCGTCACCACTGGGCGCGCTGGCAGGACGAGGCGGATAAATACGTTCTCTGGTTCAGGGATGTGGTGGCCCGTACCGCAACCCTGCTTGCCCGCTGGCAAACGGTCGGCTTTGCCCATGGCGTTATGAATACGGACAACATGTCGCTTCTCGGGCTGACCTTCGATTACGGTCCGTTTGGTTTCCTGGACGATTATCAGCCTGGCTATATCTGCAACCACTCTGACTATCAGGGACGGTATAGCTTTGACAATCAGCCCGCGGTGGGCCTGTGGAATCTGCAGCGGCTTGCGCAAACCCTGTCGCCGTTTATCGACGTTGATGCGCTCAACGATGCGCTCGACAGCTATCAGGACATCTTGCTGCGGGAATATGGCACGCTGATGCGCAACAAGCTGGGGTTGGTGACGCAGGAGAAGGGTGATAACGACATTCTCAATGGCCTGTTTGCCCTGATGGCGCGCGAAGGCAGCGATTACACGCGCACCTTCCGGATGCTGGGCCAGACGGAACAGCACAGCGCCGCCTCGCCGCTGCGCGATGAGTTTATTGACCGGCAGGCGTTTGACGACTGGTTTGCACAGTACCGCGCGCGTCTGCAGCAGGAGCGGGTGGATGACGCCACCCGCCAGGCGCAGATGAATGCAACGAACCCTGCGATGGTGTTGCGCAACTGGCTGGCGCAGCGGGCGATTGAGCAGGCAGAACAGGGCGAGTACGACGAGCTGCACCGTCTGCACGTGGCGTTGCGCACGCCGTTTGCCGATCGGGATGATGACTACGTCAGCCGCCCGCCCGACTGGGGCAAGCGGCTGGAGGTGAGTTGCTCAAGCTAGGGCGCGAGAAACACCTGCGGCGCGGCGCGAGCCGGATGCCTGCCGACGAAGACCTGCGCGCCGTACCAGCGGGCCAGCTCATCGGCCTGCAAAACGGTTTCCGGTTCTCCCTGGGACACGATGCTGCCGCCATGCAGCAGCAGGATGCGGTCCGCCCACAGCGCCGCCAGATTCAGGTCGTGCAGCACCGCGCAAACGTGCAGATGTCCCCGGCGGGTCAGGGATTTCAGCAGGCGCAGCAGATGCTGCTGATGGTAGAGATCCAGCGCGGACGTGGGTTCATCAAGGAACAGCCAGCCGCGCGGGGCGCCCTCACACCAGAGCTGGGCCAGCGCGCGGGCGAGCTGGATACGCTGCTGCTCGCCGCCGGAGAGTGCGGCAAACTGCCTGCCCGCCAGCGGTAAACAGCCGGTGATGGCCATGACCTCCTCAATCACCGACGCTTCAGGCGTGTGGGTCCAGGGCGCGCGCCCCATACCGACGACCGCCTCAACCGGCCAGTCAAATCCGAGCTGCGTATTCTGGCGCATCACCGCCCGGTAGCGTGCGAGTCTGTTCGGCTGCCAGTCTGCAAGCGGCGTGCTCGCCAGGCTGCACCGTCCGCCCGCAGGGTTAAGATAGCCGGTAAGCAGCCGCATTAGCGTTGATTTTCCGGCGCCGTTAGGGCCAATCAGCGCCACCAGTTCGCCCTGAGATAAGGTCAGCGACACGTCGTTAATCAGCGTGCGTTGCCCGGCGCGAAAAACAAGATTTTCTGCACAATAGCGTTCAGCCATGCGCGCCTCCGCGACGAAAGATAAGCCACAGGAACCACGGCGCGCCGAGAAGGCTGGTCAATAAGCCGACCGGCATTTCCGCCGGGGCGACCAGGCTGCGCGCCAGCGTATTGGCCACCAGCAGAAGCAGCGCGCCGGCCAGCACCGAACCGGGTAGCACCGCCCGGTGATCGGCGCCCAGCCACATGCGCATCAGGTGCGGTACCACCAGGCCGACAAAGCCTATCACGCCACTGACCGCAACGGCGGCGGCCACCAGCAGGGCGCTGCACAGCAGCAGGATCCGCTGCACGGCGGCAACCTCTACGCCGAGGTAGTGCGCCTCTTCGTCGCCCAGCTGCAGCAGGTTGAGCGCACCTGCCAGACGCCAGATAACCAGCGCGGTGGGGACCATCAGCGACGCGACGGCCAGCAGCGTCGACCACTGCGCCTGGCCGAGGCTGCCCATTCCCCAAAGCGAAAGCTGGCGAAGCTGGGCATCATTGCTGAGCCATGACAGCACGCCGACGGCCGCGCCGCACAGCGCGTTGATGGCAATGCCCACCAGCAGCAGGCGCGAGAGGGAAGCGTCACGCTGCCGGCTGAGCAGAAAAATCACGAAGGTGGCGGCCAGCGCGCCGAGAAACGCCGCCAGCATCGGGGCATACAGCATCACCAGCGCAGGCAGCGAGAGCGGGAGCACCACCCACAGCGCAACCGCAAGCGCCGCGCCGCTGCTGATGCCGAGCAGGCCCGGATCCGCCAGCGGGTTGCGAAACAGGCCCTGCATCACGCAGCCCGCCAGCGCCAGCGAACCGCCAATCGCCAGCGCCAGCAGCACGCGAGGCAGACGGATCGTCAGCCATATCTGCCGCAGCGCCTCGTCGGTACCGTTCCACAGCAGGCTCACCGGCAGACGCAGTGCACCAATACCGCTGGCCGTCAGCGTCATGACGACCAGCAGCGCGGCCAGCATCCACAGTGACAATGCGGCTCGCCGGGACATCAGGGCAGCTGCTCCGCGTTGGTTCGCAGCTGCTGGATGGCTTCCGGCGTTCGCACGCTGAAGCCCAGAAGCGCCATATCGTCAATCGCCAGCACCTGCTTATTCCGTCCCGCCGGGGTTTGCGCCAGGCCGGGCAGCGTCCACAGATTCGCTTCACCGCCCAGGGCGTTGAGGCCGTCCTGAGAAATCACCACCAGATCGGGACGGCTGGCGATCGTGCCTTCCTGAGACAGCGGCTGATAGCGGGTGAATCCCTGCATCGCGTTCTGCAGCCCCGCCGCACGAATGGCCGCATCCGCACCGGTCTGTTGTCCGGCCGCCATGGCGGTCATCCCGCCGTGGTTGAGAATAAACAGCACCCGTTTATTGAGCGGTGACGCGGGCAGCCCCGAGAGCGACTGACGCAGCGCGCTGCGCAGCGCTTCCCCCTCGGCCTCGCGGTGCGTCGCTTCAGCGACGATCCGCACCTTTTCGTCAATCACGCTCAGGTCGTTACGGGCAGGCACCGTGATAACCCTGACGTGGCTTTGCGCAACCTGCTTAAGCGCCAGAGAGGGCTGCGCCTGAGCGCTTGCCAGCACCAGCGTTGGGCGCATGGATAAGATCCCTTCCGCGTTGAGCTGGCGCAGGTAGCCCACGTCCGGCAGCGCGGTCGCCGCCTGCGGCCACTGGCTGGTGCTGTCGCGCGCCACCAGCGAAGAGGCCGCGCCGAGCGCATAGACAATCTCGGTGACGTCGCCGCCGAGGGTCACGATTCTCTCCTGCGGCGCAGCAAACGCCAGCAGGGGCAGGGCGCTGAGCAGGGCGAACCAGCGCGTCATGCGGCCAGCCCTTTCGCGGTTAAGGCGTCAACCTGGCTGCGCCACTGGCTCTGCTCCGGTTCGCCTTCGGTACGCTGGCCGTACAGCTGGGCGATTTGCGTTCCGTCGGCAGCAAATAGCTCCAGGCTGGTCACGTGCCCGTCAGCCGTCGGCTTGCGCGTGACCCAGCTTTCCGCAATGGAACCTTCAAGCAAATGCAGGGTAAAGGTCGGGTTAAAGATGTTCAGCCAGCCTTTCATCGGCGTCAGCGTTTCCACTACGCCGGTGAAGATCTGCACGCAGCCGCGGTTGCCGACAAAGATCATGATTTCGTTTTCGTCACGGTGGGCCGCTTCCAGCAGCTGCGCCAGCGCGGCGTTTTCTACCCGGCAGGCCAGATCGTCACCCACCAGGCGAAACGCCTGCTGACGGCTGAGGTTATGACGCTTCAGCAGGCCGAAGAACTGGTGGACGTCGGTCATGGCGCGCCACTCTGCGTCCACGAGCGCGGCTTGCGCGTTTTCTGCGTGGGCCGGGAGATCGGCTGCCTTCAGCGCCAGCGGTGGATTATCGGCAATGATGAAGCGGGTCAGCACGTCGCCCCAGGCGGAAACGTCGGTGTTGTCCGTGGCGTAGATCTTCAGCAGGGCATCGCCCTGGTGGTCGAAGAACTGAATGCTCTGGCGCTCGCCGCGGGCGGTGGCTTCACTGATGTGAAACGCGCTCGCCCACTGGTTGAGGAACAGGCGCAGATCCAGCGCGCGCGGGTTCAGCACCAGCCCGGCGTGGCCGTTCAGGTGCTGGTTGGTGAAGTGCCCAACCTGCTCGTGCACGGCGTAGTCGTTGCGGCAGATGCATTTGGTTTCGCCCATGGCTTCCAGCGCGCCTAAAATCTCGCGGATCTCACCGCGCAGTCGCCAGGCGTCGTGGCCCACGCGGGCAAAGGTCAGCTCTGCTTCACTGATGTTCATTAACCCTGCGACGTCGCGCGCGTACTTACCGGGATTGGCTTCTTTTAGCTCAAGCCAGCGAGTGTAGTGATTCATTATCTTATCCTTCTGCATAGTTGCCCGACGGGCATTACCACTGATAGCTTACGAAAATCTTGCCGTTACGACCGTCCTGCGGAATGCCCTGAGGTGACCAGTATTCTTTGTCAAAGGCGTTGCCGAGTACCAGCGTGGTGGTCACGCCTTTCAGCTTCTCCTGCCCTTTGTAGCTCACGTAGAAATCGTTGACCGCATAGCCCGGCTGCTTGCTGTAGCTGCTGCTGATATGCGTTGAGCGATCGACAAAGGTGCCAATCCAGCCGACGGAAAAACCGCTCTGCGCCACCGGAATGTCCAGCCTGCTGGTGACGGTGTCCGGGTTAATGCTGGAGATGTACTCGCCCGTATCGGTATCTTTCCCGCGCGTGCGGTTATAGGCCAGGTCGAGGTTGAAGAGGTCGGCAGAGTATTTTGCCATCATGTCCCAGCCCCAGATTTTGGCGTTCGGGACGTTATAGGACATGGTGGTCGCGGCGGCAAAATCGACGGTGGTGGAGATATAGTCTTTGGCTTTAGTATCGAAGTAGCTGGCTTTAAGCTCCAGCGCATCGTTGGCAAGCATCAGATCGTCAAAGCGCAGGCCAAAACCAAACTCCTGCGTTTCGTTGGTTTCCGGACGCAGGTTCGGGTTCGGCACCCAGTAGTTGGTATAGAACCGGCCAATGGAGAAGTGTTTGGCGTCGTTATACATCTCGCCCATGGTCGGCGCGCGGAAGGCCTGTGCGTAAGAGCCAAACAGCATCAGCCAGTCGGTTGGGCTGACGGTTAACCCGGCGCGGGATGACCACTTATCGGCATCCACGTCGTCGTAGCCATTGCTGCTGCCGCGGTAGTTGTCATACCGCGTGCCGCCCAGCAGGGTAACGGGCAGATCGCGAAGGGTGATTTCATCCTGCAGCCAGCCGGAGCTGAAGTCGATTTTCGCCTCCGGGAAGCCGGTGGTCGCACCGCCAGGGCGTTGTTCCTGACGGTAGTATTCCCCGCCGTAGGTCAGCAGGTGTGCTGCAAAGGTGTCGCTGAACAGGCGGGTGCGGTTTTCCACCTTGCCGCCTTTAGTTGTCTGCTTGCGGAACTCACCGCTCCCGTCGATATTCTGGGCATTAATGCGCGCTTCGGACCAGTAGACCTTCGCGTCGGCGTTGAGCCAGTCGTTCCCTGCCGGGGCGATGCGGTAACCCAGCTGCGCATCGCGCTGAATGGTGGAGCGGTCGGTCATCGGGTTACTGCTGTCCGCCCCGGTAGTTTGCGGGTTTTTCGGTTCCTGTGCGGCGTTGTTGTAGTAGCGCAGGGAGCCGCTCAGGGTCTGGGCCGGGTCGATTTTCCAGCTGCCTTTCGCCAGCATGTTATTGATGGATTCGTCGTTCGGCGCGGTTGCACCGTCGCTCTGGCGGATATCACCGCGATCGCGGCTGGACCAGGAGACCAGACCGTCCAGCGTTTCGGTGCGCCCGTAGGCGCTGGCGCCCATCCCGAGGCTGCTGTCGCCTGTCGCACCCGTACCAAACACGCGGTAACCGCTGTGTTTACCCGGTTCCAGCAGGTCCTTGGCGTCAACGGTGTCATAGGAAATCACGCCTCCCAGCGCGCCGCTGCCGTAGAGAAGCGCGGAGGGACCGCGCACCACTTCGATACGTTTGATTAGCATAGGGTCGAGGAAGGTGCTGTTCAGGTGGCCGGTATCGGTTCCCTGACGCACGCCGTCAACCAGCACCAGCACGCCGCGACGGTCATAGCCGCGCAGGTTAACGTCCTGCCCGTTGGTGCGTCCGGTGCCGTCCAGCGTCAGGCCGGGGACGTTACGCAGCAGGTCGGCCGCCGAGCTGGCGGTCTGTTTCTCCGGCGCGCTGGCGTCAATCACGTTCACCATCATGGGAGCTTCAAAGGCGCTGCGGGCGTTGCCCGTGGCGGTGACGGTAATATCGTCCGTGGCGGCAGCTGCCGCGGTCGGCAGGGCGCTGACGATCGCCAGCGCCAGAAGTGACGGGCGTAAAGACGCGGAAGGCAGGTGTGGCATAGCAACTCTCCATAAAGAATCGAAAGCGCTGGCTGCCTGGGGATGACCTGGGTGGCTGGCGAATGTGTTGGTTTATTTTGTGAGGATCAATTTTCCGGCATTCGTCTGGCGCAGCAGGTAGTGCTGGCCGTCATGCTCGATAATTACCCGGCCCTCATCACCCAGCAGGCTTTTGCTGTCGATGCGACGATCGGTGGAGGGAGGAGCTGTGTGTGTTTTTGCTGGCGTTGCCGCACTGTTATTTGTACGTGACATAATGTTTATAAATAACAATCAATGTAACAATGATAATCATTATCAATAAACTGCAAATTCACGGCAAGCGTTTTTGTGAAAATTGTGTGACGGGATCAATATTGCGTAGTAAAAAGCCCGGTGGCGGCTTCGCCTTACCGGGCCTACAACGGCACGAATCGTAGGCCGGGTAAGCGCAGCGCCACCCGGCGGGGGTTAGAAGCGCGTATCTACCGCAGACGCCAGCTTATCCATCAGCAGCTCGCTGTCCTCCCAGCTCAGGCACGGGTCGGTGATCGACTGGCCGTACACCATCTGCTGTCCGGCAACGATTTTTTGCGTGCCTTCTCTGATAAAGCTTTCCGCCATAATCCCGGCAACTGCGGTGGAGCCGCTGCGGATCTGCTGGCAGATCTCATCGCAGACGTCCAGCTGGCGGCGATGCTGCTTCTGGCAGTTGCCGTGGCTGAAGTCCACCACCAGATGTTCCGGCAGGTCGAACTCGGCCAGCGTTTCACAGGCCGCCGCAATATCTTGCGCATGGTAATTGGGTTTCTTGCCGCCGCGCATAATGATGTGCCCGTACGGGTTACCGCTGGTCTGGTAGATGGTCATCTGGCCGCTTTTATCCGGCGACAGGAACATGTGGCTGGCGCGTGCCGCGCGGATGGCATCCACCGCGATGCGGGTATTGCCGTCGGTGCCGTTTTTAAAGCCGACCGGACAGGAGAGGGCGGAGGCCATTTCGCGGTGGATCTGGCTTTCGGTGGTGCGCGCGCCAATCGCGCCCCAGCTGATGAGATCGGCGATAAACTGCCCGGTCACCATATCGAGAAACTCGGTCGCCGTCGGTACGCCCAGCTCGTTGACCTGCAAAAGCAGCTTACGCGCCAGCTCGATACCGTGGTTCACGCGGTAGCTGCCGTTCAGGTCAGGGTCGGAAATCAGTCCCTTCCAGCCCACCACGGTACGCGGTTTTTCAAAGTAGGTGCGCATCACAATCTCAAGGCGATGCTGGTACTTATCCCGCAGGCCCTGAAGCCGTTTGGCATAATCCATCGCGGCATCCAGATCGTGGATGGAGCAGGGACCAATCACCACCAGAAGACGCTTGTCTTCGCCATTGAGGATTTTTTCAATGCGGCGGCGGGAAGCCGTCACGTGTTCCGCGACGGCGGCGGAAACAGGATGCCGCTGGGCCAGTTCAGCCGGCGTGACCAGGCTGTCAATGCGCGCAGTGCGGAGTTCATCGGTTTTATTCATGGAATGTCTCAGAAAATTTTTGCTTCATCGGCAGACTACCGGGAAGTGATGGGCATCACCTTAAACCAATCCCTGCTGATTTCAAGTCTGGGCGACACCGCCCCGTGGTTGCCGATGATGATACCTGAATCTGAGTTAATGTACTAGCATATTAGTACATGCGGCGATTAAGCCCCATGATGTCGAGAATTTTGGTGGCAATTTCTTCTACCGAATAGTTGGTGCTGTTCAGCCACGGGATCTGATTTTTACGGTACAGCGCTTCCACTTCGGAGACCTCCATCCGGCACTGGCGCATGGAGGCGTAGCGGCTGTTCTCGCGGCGCTCTTCGCGGATGGCTGCGAGACGTTCCGGGTTGATCGTCAGGCCGAACAGCTTGTGCTGCAGCGGCTTGAGGGCGGCAGGCAGCACCAGGTTATCCATATCGTCAGCGATGAACGGATAGTTGGCGGCGCGAATGCCAAACTGCATCGCCAGGTAGAGGCTGGTCGGAGTTTTGCCGCAGCGGGAAACGCCAAGCAGGATCACCTGCGCCTGGTCGAGATTACGCAGCGAGATACCGTCGTCGTGGGCAAGGGTGTAGTCAATGGCGGCGATACGCGCGTCGTACTTGGTCAGGTTGCCGGGGGTCAGGCCGTGGGTACGGTGGGCGATGGGGGTCGGGTCGAGCTTAAGCTCGCTCTGCAGCGGCGCCACCAGCGCCTGCACGATATCCTGACAGAAGCCTTCGCTTTGCAGGATGATGGCGCGAATCTCGGGGATCACGATAGAGTAGAAGACCAGCGGGCGAACGCCGGTCTGCTGGTAGATGGCATCAATCTGGTCCTTAACCGCTCTGGCGCGGCTCTCATTTTCGACAAACGGCAGCGTGATGCTGTTGATCGATACGGGAAACTGCGACATCACCGCGTGGCCCAGCACCTCGGCGGTGATCGCCGTACCATCAGAAATATAAAAAACGTGACGATCGACAGCATTATCCATTTTACCCACCCTGAATATCAGACGTAATTGTCTGAAAGCATAAATTAAAAAAGTAATTTACACAGCAAAGAACTTATCTGAATTATGAATGAAACGCTGTTTTTGGTTTTCCTGAAAAGCGGATTTCATTTTTCAAATAGCGACTTTATTTTTGGGGTTTCTCGCTGAATATAGAGGAATCATCGGGTTAATCGTTGATGGGAAAGTATCCGAAAAGTTGAAAATTTAAATTGCTTACACGATTCACCGTTTTTTTAGCGCAAACAAATATGCCAGTATAAATACGTAGTCAGGTGTTTCTTACTCCGATCAAATATCACAAAAGGATTGTTTCGATGTCCAACAATGGCTCGTCACCGCTGGTGCTTTGGTATAACCAACTCGGCATGAATGATGTAGACAGAGTTGGGGGCAAAAATGCCTCCCTGGGTGAAATGATTACAAATCTGTCGGGTATGGGTGTCTCCGTACCGAACGGGTTTGCCACCACCGCCGATGCCTTTAACCTCTTTTTAGACCAGAGCGGTGTTAACCAGCGCATTTACGACCTGCTGGATAAAACGGATATTGATGACGTTACCGAGCTTGCGAAAGCCGGGGCGCAGATCCGCCAGTGGATCATCGACACACCTTTCCAGCCGGAACTGGAAAAAGCCATTCACGACGCGTACAACCAGCTCTCTGCTGACGATGCGCAGGCCTCCTTTGCCGTGCGCTCCTCTGCCACCGCAGAAGACATGCCGGACGCCTCGTTTGCCGGGCAGCAGGAAACCTTCCTGAACGTCCAGGGTTACGACGCGGTGCTGGTGGCGGTGAAGCACGTGTTTGCTTCCCTGTTCAACGACCGTGCTATCTCCTATCGCGTGCACCAGGGCTACGACCATCGCGGCGTGGCGCTCTCCGCTGGCGTGCAGCGCATGGTGCGCTCCGACGTGGGCTCATCCGGTGTAATGTTCTCCATTGATACCGAATCCGGCTTCGACCAGGTGGTGTTTATCACCTCCGCGTGGGGGCTGGGTGAGATGGTGGTGCAGGGCGCGGTCAACCCTGACGAATTCTATGTTCACAAGCCGACGCTGGCCGCTGGCCGTCCGGCGGTGGTCCGCCGCACCATGGGCTCAAAAAAAATCCGCATGATCTATGCTCCGACCCAGGAGCATGGCAAGCAGGTGAAAATTGAAGATGTACCGCAGGAGCAGCGCGACCGCTTCTCGCTGACCGACGCCGAAGTGCAGGAGCTGGCGAAGCAGGCGGTGCAGATTGAAAAACACTACGGCCGTCCGATGGATATCGAATGGGCGAAGGACGGTAACACCGGCAAGCTGTTTATCGTGCAGGCGCGTCCGGAAACCGTCCGCTCGCGCGGCCAGGTGATGGAGCGTTACACGCTGCACGCTCAGGGCAAAATCGTCGCGGAAGGCCGCGCCATCGGTCACCGCATCGGCGCAGGCCCGGTCAAAGTGATCCACGACATCAGCGAGATGAACCGCATCGAGCCAGGCGACGTGCTGGTAACCGACATGACCGACCCGGACTGGGAACCGATCATGAAGAAAGCGGCGGCTATCGTCACCAACCGCGGCGGACGTACCTGCCACGCGGCGATCATTGCCCGCGAGCTGGGTATTCCTGCGGTTGTCGGCTGCGGTGATGCCACCGAACGCATGAAGGACGGGCAGAACGTGACCGTCTCCTGTGCCGAAGGCGACACCGGCTACGTGTACGCCGATATCCTCGACTTCAGCGTGAAGAGCTCCAGCGTGGATACCATGCCGGACCTGCCGCTGAAGATCATGATGAACGTCGGCAACCCGGACCGCGCGTTTGACTTTGCCTGCCTCCCGAACGAAGGCGTGGGCCTGGCGCGTCTGGAATTTATCATCAACCGTATGATCGGCGTTCACCCGCGCGCGCTGCTGGAGTTTGACGATCAGGATCCGAAGCTGCAGAACGAAATCCGCGAGATGATGAAAGGCTACGACTCGCCGAAAGAGTTCTACGTTGGCCGTCTGACCGAGGGGATCGCCACGCTGGGCGCCGCCTTCTACCCGAAACGCGTGATCGTGCGTCTGTCTGACTTTAAGTCTAACGAATACGCCAACCTGGTGGGCGGCGAGCGCTACGAGCCGGAAGAAGAGAACCCGATGCTGGGCTTCCGCGGGGCCGGACGCTACGTGTCCGACAGCTTCCGCGACTGCTTCGCGCTGGAGTGCGAGGCGGTGAAGCGCGTGCGCAACGACATGGGGCTGACCAACGTCGAAATCATGGTTCCGTTCGTGCGTACCGTGGATCAGGCGAAAGCGGTGGTGGACGAGCTGGCGCGTCAGGGGCTCAAGCGCGGCGAGAACGGGCTGAAGATCATCATGATGTGCGAAATCCCGTCCAACGCCCTGCTGGCCGAGCAGTTCCTGGAGCACTTTGACGGCTTCTCTATCGGCTCAAACGACATGACGCAGCTGACGCTGGGTCTGGACCGCGACTCCGGCGTGGTTTCCGAGCTGTTCGACGAGCGCAACGAGGCGGTAAAAGCGCTGCTCTCGATGTCCATCCGCGCGGCGAAAAAGCAGGGTAAATACGTTGGGATTTGCGGTCAGGGTCCATCCGACCATGAAGACTTTGCCGCCTGGCTGATGGAAGAGGGGATTGATAGCCTCTCCCTGAACCCGGACACCGTGGTGCAAACCTGGCTGAGCCTGGCGGAACTGAACAAGTAACGCCACGCTGATCGTAAAAGGCGAGGAAAGTATTCCTCGCCTTTTTTATTTCCCCCTCTTATTTGCGCCCCATCACAAATAAAGTAAAAAACCAAATATCATAATTTGTCTGTCAATTTAGACAATTGTTAGCGCGCAAACCGTTGCTAATACTTGGGCCTTACTGCGCATTTCCCTTAAGAATTTGCGCAACTGGTTGAAATACGTTTTAACCTGATAAAAAGGCCAATAACAATGACACTCTCCTCTGTACTGCGTACCAAAGATAAAATAGGTTATGGCTTAGGCGATATGGCCAGCGCGCTGGTCTGGCAAACGGCCACGTTATTTCTCGCCTATTTCTATACGGACGTTTTCGGTTTACCCGCGGCCATTATGGGTACCATGTTTTTAGTGGTGCGCGTGGTCGATGCGTTTGTCGACCCGTGCATTGGCGCGCTGGTTGACCGCACCCGGACGCGACACGGGCGCTTTCGTCCCTGGCTGCTGTGGTTTGCCATCCCGTTTGGCGTGAGCTGCCTGATTACCTTCTACGTGCCGGACGTCGGGCCGACGGCAAAAATTGTCTATGCCTGCCTGACCTATGCCCTCTTGAGCCTGATCTACTCCGCCATTAACGTGCCTTACTGCGCCATGCCGGGCGCGCTGACGCTGGATCCGCGCGAGCGTCACTCCCTGCAGTCGTGGCGCTTTGGCCTGTCGTTTATCGGTGGGTTGATTGTGACGGTGATTGCCCTGCCGCTGGTTTCGTTGCTGGGCCAGGGCAACGTGCAGAAAGGCTATTTCTATGCCATGAGCCTGATGGGGCTGCTGGGCATTGTGCTGTTCTTCTGCTGCTTCCTGATGACCCGCGAGCGTTATTCTCCGCGCAACGATACCTCTGGATCCATGCTTACCGATTTAAAACTGCTGGGCCGCAACAGCCAGTGGCGCATTGTGTTTCTGTTTAATATTTTGCTGTTAACCGCGGTGGTGACGCGCGGCTCTGCCACGATGTATTACGTGAACTATGTGCTGCTGCGTCCGGATCTGGTTTTTGCCTTTATTGTTTCCGGCATGGTGGCCTCCTTAAGCGGCGCATTATTATCCGAACGGCTGCTGGGGAAATTTGACCGCGTCCGCGCCTATCAGTGGACGATTATTTCCTTCGTCATCTTCGGTGCGCTGATTTTCTTCCTGCCGCCTTCGCAGGTGTGGCTCATCTTTGGCCTCAACATCGTCTTTAGCTTTGTGCAAAACCTCACCACGCCGCTGCAGTGGACCATGTTCTCCGATGTGGTCGACTACGAAGAACACCGCAGCGGTCGTCGCCTGGACGGCCTGGTCTTCTCCACCGCGCTGTTTGCCATCAAGTTTGGCCTGGCGCTGGGCGGGGCGGTGGTCGGCTGGGTGCTGGGCATGGTGGATTATGCCCCGGGCCAGGCAACCCAGACGCCGCAGGTGCTCTCGACCATCAACGCGCTGTTCACCCTTATCCCTTGCGCGCTGTTCCTCTGCATGGTCGCGCTTCTCGCCATCTACAAGCTTAACAGCCGGCTGGTGGATGCCATCGCCCGGGAGCTGGCCAGCAAGCGTGATGTCAGACCCGATGCGGGGCAGCTCAGCCCGGCAACCCCTTCCGCACTACAGGAGTAAAACATGACGGCTATCTATAAGGACGCGGGACGTCCCGTGCACGAGCGCGTCGCCGATTTACTGGCGCGCATGACCCCGGAAGAGAAGTTCGCCCAGATGCATGCGTACTGGCTGATCCTCGATGAAAATGGCAACCACCGCGAGCGCAGCGATCTCAGCGACGAATTCGCTGGCGTGAGCGAACAGGCGTCGCTGAGCGAAAGGCTGAAGCTGGGCGTCGGGCAAATTACGCGCCCGCTGGGTACCCACATCGTTGACGCGAAAACCGGCGTGCGCGCCGCCAACCGCCTGCAGCGCATGATGCTGGAAGAGACGCGCCTCGGCATCCCGGCGCTGTTCCATGAAGAGTGTCTGGTGGGGCTGCTGTGCAAAGACGCCACGCTGTTCCCGTCGTCGCTGAACTACGGATCGACCTGGGATCCGGAGCTTGTACACCGCGCGGCAGAGCAGATAGGCAAAGAGGCGCGATCCGTGGGCTGCCAGCAGGGGCTGGCACCGGTGCTGGACGTCTCCCGCGACGTGCGCTGGGGGCGAACCGAAGAGACCTTCGGGGAAGATCCCTGGCTGGTGGGCATAATGGCGGCCGCCTACGTGAAAGGGTTGCAGGGCGACAAGCGCGACCTGCTGGCGACGCTCAAGCACTACGTGGGCCACTCGTTCAGCGAAGGGGCGCGCAACCATGCCCCGGTCCACCTGGGGTTCAGCGAGCTGAACGACACCTTCCTGCTGCCGTTTGAAATGGCGGTCAAGCTGGCTAACGCCGGTTCGGTGATGCCTGCTTACCACGACATCGACAATCAGCCGGGGCACAGCGACAGCTTCCTGCTGACCACCGTCCTGCGCGAACGGTGGGGCTTCGACGGCATCATTGTGGCCGACTACGGCGGCGTCAGCCTGCTGCACCAGCACCACGGGATTTCCCACGATGCGGCCGAATCCGCCGCGCTGGCGTTTAACGCCGGGCTGGACGTCGAGCTGCCGAAAGACGACTGCGCGCGCCATCTGGCGGACGCGGTTGAGCGTGGGCTGATCGCTATGGAAAAAGTGGATGAGATTGTGGCGCGCGTGCTGACCGAAAAATTCCGCCTCGGGCTGTTTGAGAAGCCGTATACCGATGAAAACGACATCGATCTGCAAAATGAGAGGACCCGCCGGGTAGCGCGGGACGTGGCGACGAAATCGCTCACGCTGCTGGAAAACAACGGCATTTTACCGCTCGGCGGCAAACCCCGCGTGGCGGTGGTGGGGCCGACGGCAGACGATCCGCTGGCGTTACTCAGCGGCTACAGCTTCCCGGTGCATCTGATCATCAGCGATATGGTTGAAGAGACCTCGCAGGTGACGACTCCGCGCGCGGCGCTGGAACACTACCTCGGCGCGTCGCAGGTCCGTTACGCCAAAGGGTGTCACATCATCGAGAAACGCATGGCGGGCGCGCCGGTCTTCCCGGGCGACAGCGGCGGCAAACCGATGCAGCAGTCGCCGGTCTCGCAAAGCACGGCGCTAATCCCCGAGGCCGTGAACGCGGCGCAGGAGAGTGACGTGGTGGTGGCCTGCGTGGGGGATCTCGCCGGGCTGTTCCAGAGCGGTACCGTGGGGGAAGGTTCCGACACCGACTCCCTGAACCTGCCGGGCGTACAGCAACAGCTGCTGGAGGCGCTGGTGGCGACGGGTAAACCGGTGATTGTCGTGATGACCGGCGGGCGTCCGTACAACCTACAAGGGCTGGAGGATAAGGTCGCGGCGCTGCTGATGGCGTGGGCGCCGGGGCAGGAAGGCGGCTGGGCGATTGCGGACGTCTTAACCGGGCGGGCGGAGCCGCAGGGGCGCCTGGTGGTGAGCGTGCCGAAAAGCGCCGGAGCAATGCCGTATTACTACAATCACAAGCTCAAAAGCGGCGGCACGCCGTTTGCGTTCCACTTCGGATCGCGTTACCCGTTTGGCTTCGGCCTTGGCTGGACGACGTTTAGCTGGGGTGCTGCCCGCGTCGCCGAAAGCCGCGTGCCGGTCGACGGCGAGGTGACGCTGAGCGTAGATATCACCAACACCGGTGAGCGCAGCGGCAGCGAGGTGGTGCAGGTTTACGTCAGGGATAAGGTCGCCACCCAGGTGCGGCCGCTCCAGGAGCTGAAGGCCTTCCAGCGCGTTACGCTCTCGCCGGGCGAAACCGCCACGCTCACCTTTACGCTGCCGGTTGAGATGTTCAACTTTACCCGTCGGGACGGGAAACGCATCGTTGAGCCGGGGGAGTTTGAGCTGCAGGTTGGCGCATCGTCGGCGGATATCCACCAGGCGGTGACGGTCAATGCAACGGGGGAAACGCGGGTGCTGCCCGCTGAGTGGCGGATGCTCAGTACCTGTGCGGTTACGCGCGCGTAGTCAGGATAAAAAAAAGCCCATCGTGGGAGATGGGCAAAGACTACACACAGCAATTCGTTGTTTCACTCAGGGGATTTCCATGCTTATAAATCAAGGTGTTGATCTATAACCGTGTCCTAATAGTAGGCATGTCATCTTTTAGCGTCGATCGGATTCGTCTCAATAGTTTAAGAGACGTAAAGATTTCTTGAGATTTATGGCGCGGTAAATGCTGAAACAGCGGGTCTGACCAGTGTGCAACGAATAAATACTTTAGCAGCGTTAAAGTATTGTGAGGGAGTATGTAGGCCGGGTAAGCGTTAGCGCCACCCGGCAAAAAACTCAATGCGTGTTCTTCTCTTCCAGCTCTTCCAGCTCGCTCAAAATCACGTCCGGATCCGTCCCCGGCGGCGGAATTTCATGCACCCAGGCGGAGAACAAACGCCAGGTGACGGCGAGCAGCACGGGGCCAATGAACAGGCCAATCATGCCGAAGGCGATTAAGCCGCCAATGACCCCGGAGAGGATCAGGATCAGCGGCAGGTCTGCACCCATGCGGATAAGGATCGGGCGAATGACGTTATCCATGGTGCCGACCACGCAGCTCCAGACCAATAGCACCGTTCCCCAGGTGGTATCCCCCGTCCAGTAAAGCCAGATAATGCAGGGAACCAGCACCAGCAGCGGCCCCAGCTGCGCAAGACAGGTCATCAGCATGACTACGGTGAAGACGGTGGCGTACGGTACGCCGGAAATCGCCAGACCGATACCGCCCAGCACCGCCTGCACCAGCGCGGTCACTACCACGCCCAGCGCAACGGCGCGCACGGCCTGCGCCGCCAGCAGGACCGCCGCGTCACCGCGCTTGCCCGCCAGGCGGGTGGCAAAGTGACGAACGCCTAACGCCACCTGCTCGCCGCGCCAGTAGAGCAGGGCGCTAAAGAGCAGCATCAGGGTACAGTGCATCATAAAGCGGCCGATGTGCGCCGCCTGGCCGACAAACCAGGTGGTGGTGGTGCCGATATACGGGCGGACTTTTGCCATCAGCGCGCTGCCGCCCATCTCCAGCAGGCCGTGCCAGCCGCTGTAGAGCTTAGCGCCCACCACCGGGATGCTGTTCAGCCAGGCGAGATCCGGCAGGGTCAGGTCACCGCTGCTAATGGCGCGAATAACCGGACCGCTGGAATCCACCAGGCTGTTAACCAGTAGCGCAATCGGAATAATAAACAGCAGGAACAGCAGCAGCGTCATGACCAGCACGGCGAGCCCGCGACGGCCAAACAGCAGCTTCTGCAAACGCAGCAGCAAAGGCCACGTGGCAACCACAACGGTTGCGGCCCAGGCAAAGCCGAGGATAAAGGGTTGTACGATCCACAAGCAGGCAACAATCATGAGGGCCAGGAACAGCACCGACAGCAAAATTTGCGCAACATCCCTGGGCTGGCGAACATTGACCATAAATGAAACTTTCCTTAAAAGAACGCCAGTACAACTGGCGGAAACGTAAACCGCGTCTCTGTCATCATTAACGATCTCAGCGGTTTTTGACAGGCGGATTTTGCCTGTAATTCTACGAAGCACATAAGAAAAAAATGTGATAAAACTTTCCGGACACAACGCAAACGATTTCACATTACTCTAATTAGGGTCGACGGTCATGATCCCACAGATTTCTCAGGCACCTGGCGTCGTTCAGCTGGTGCTTAATTTTTTGCAGGCACTGGAGCAACAGGGTTTTACGGGTGATACCGCCACGAACTATGCCGACCGGCTGACGATGGCGACCGATAACAGTATCTACCAGCTTCTTCCCGATGCCGTGGTTTTCCCTCGTTCAACGGCTGACGTCGCGCTTATCGCCCGGCTGGCCACGCAGGAGCGCTTTGCCCCGCTGGTCTTTACGCCGCGCGGCGGCGGCACCGGGACCAACGGGCAGGCGCTGAACCAGGGCATCATTGTTGATATGTCGCGCTACATGAACCGCATCATTGAGATCAATCCCGAAGAGGGGTGGGTGCGGGTCGAGGCGGGCGTGATCAAAGATCGGCTTAACCAGTACCTGAAGCCTTACGGCTACTTTTTTGCCCCGGAGCTTTCCACCAGTAACCGCGCGACCCTGGGCGGGATGATCAACACGGATGCCTCCGGCCAGGGCTCGCTGGTCTACGGTAAAACCTCGGATCACGTGCTGGGCGTGCGTGCGGTGCTGCTGGGGGGCGATATCCTCGATACCCAGCCGATGGCGGTCGAACTGGCGGAAACGCTGGGCAAAGATAACACGGCCATTGGGCGCATCTATCGTACCGTGCTGGAACGCTGTCGCGACAACCGCCAGCTGATCCTCGATAAATTCCCCAGGCTGAACCGCTTCCTGACCGGGTACGACCTGCGTCACGTCTTTAACGACGATCTGACCCAGTTTGATTTAACCCGCGTGCTGACCGGCTCCGAAGGGACGCTGGCGTTTATTACCGAAGCGCGGTTGGATATTACCCGGTTGCCGAAGGTGCGCCGACTGGTGAACGTCAAATATGACTCGTTCGACTCCGCGCTGCGCAATGCGCCGTTTATGGTCGAGGCGAAAGCGCTGTCGGTAGAGACCGTCGACTCCAAAGTGCTCAACCTGGCCCGGGAAGATATTGTCTGGCATTCCGTCAGCGATCTCATCACCGACGTGCCGGATAAAGAGATGCTCGGCCTCAATATCGTGGAGTTTGCCGGTGATGATGCGGCGCTGATTGAGCGCCAGGTCACCACGCTCTGCCAGCGTCTGGACGAGCTGATTGCGCAGGGTCAGGGCGGCGTGATCGGCTGGCAGCTTTGTAACGATCTGGCCGGGATTGAGCGTATCTATGGGATGCGTAAAAAAGCCGTGGGCCTGCTCGGGAATGCGAAAGGCGCAGCGAAGCCGATTCCCTTTGCCGAAGATACCTGCGTGCCGCCTGAGCATCTGGCGGATTATATCGTCGAGTTTCGCGCCCTGCTGGACAGCCACGGCCTGAGCTACGGCATGTTCGGCCACGTCGATGCCGGGGTGCTGCACGTGCGTCCGGCGCTGGATATGTGCGACCCGCAGCAGGAGATCCTGATGAAGCAGATCTCCGACGACGTGGTGGCCTTAACCGCCAAATACGGCGGCCTGCTGTGGGGCGAGCACGGGAAAGGGTTCCGCGCGGAATACAGCCCGGCCTTCTTCGGCGAACGGCTCTACGCGGAGTTGCGCAAGGTGAAAGCGGCTTTCGACCCGCATAACCGCCTCAACCCGGGTAAAATCTGCCCGCCTGAAGGCGTGGACGCGCCAATGCTGCAGGTGGATGCCGTCAAGCGCGGCACCTACGACAGACAGATCCCGATCGCGGTCCGCTCCTCCTGGCGCGGCGCGATGGAGTGTAATGGCAACGGCCTGTGCTTTAACTTCGACGTGAAAAGCCCGATGTGCCCGTCAATGAAAATCACCAGCAACCGGATCCACTCGCCGAAAGGGCGGGCGACGCTGGTGCGCGAGTGGCTGCGTCTGCTGGCCGACCGCGGGGTGGATCCGCTCAGGCTGGAACAGCAGCTGCCGGAAAAACGGGCCAGCCTGCGCTCGCTGATTGAGCGCACCCGCAACAGCTGGCACGCCAACAAGGGCGAGTATGATTTCTCCCATGAGGTAAAAGAGGCGATGTCCGGCTGTCTGGCCTGTAAAGCCTGCTCCACCCAGTGCCCGATTAAAATCGACGTGCCGGAGTTCCGCTCGCGCTTCCTGCAGCTCTACCATACGCGCTATCTGCGCCCGGTGCGCGACCATCTGGTGGCGACGGTGGAAAGCTATGCCCCGCTGATGGCGCGCGCGCCGAAGACCTTCAACTTCTTTATCAACCAGCCGCTGGTGCGCAAGCTTTCTGAAAAACACATCGGCATGGTCGATCTGCCGCTGCTGTCGGTGCCGTCGCTGCAGCGCCAGCTGGTCGGGCACCGCTCGGCGAACATGACCCTGGAGCAGCTTGAGGCGCTTACCCCTGAGCAAAAAGCGAAGGTGGTGCTGGTGGTGCAGGATCCGTTTACCAGCTACTACGATGCGCAGGTGGTGGCTGACTTCATCCGCCTGAGCGAAAAGCTGGGGTATCAGCCGGTGGTGCTGCCGTTCTCGCCCAACGGCAAGGCGCAGCACATCAAGGGCTTCCTGACGCGTTTTGCGAAGACCGCGCAGAAAACCGCTGACTTCCTGAATCGCGTGGCGCAGCTCGGGATACCGATGGTCGGCGTCGATCCGGCGCTGGTGCTGTGCTACCGCGATGAATACAGGCAGACGCTGGGCGACAGGCGCGGCGATTTCAACGTCATGCTGGTGCACGAGTGGCTGCCGACGGCGCTGGAAGATAAGGCTGTTCGGGACGTCAGCGGCGAACCGTGGTATCTGTTTGGACACTGCACCGAAGTCACCGCGCTGCCGGGCGCACCCGCGCAGTGGGCGTCCGTCTTTGCCCGCTTCGGGGCGAAACTGGAGAGCGTCAGCGTGGGCTGCTGCGGGATGGCCGGCACCTACGGGCACGAAGTGAAAAACCACGCCAGCTCGCTCGGCATTTACGAGCTGTCCTGGCATCAGGCGATGCAGCGTTTGCCGCGAAACCGCTGTCTGGCGACGGGCTACTCCTGCCGCAGCCAGGTAAAACGGGTTGAAGGTAACGGCGTACGCCACCCGCTGCAGGCTTTACTGGAGATAATTGGATGATCTGGAAACGTGCCGTGACGCTGCAGGCGCTGAACGCCATGGGCGAGGGGAATATGGTGGGGCTGCTGGATATCCAGTTCACCCGCATAGGCGACGCTGAAATTGAGGCCACGATGCCGGTCGACAGTCGCACCCACCAGCCGTTTGGCTTATTGCACGGCGGGGCCTCCGTCGTGCTGGCCGAAACGCTGGGATCGGTGGCGGGGTATCTCTGTACCGAAGGGGAGCAGAAGGTGGTCGGGCTTGAGGTGAACGCTAACCACATTCGCTCGGTGCGCAATGGGCGCGTGCGCGGCGTCTGCCGCGCGCTGCACGCCGGAAGCCGCCACCAGGTGTGGCAGATCGATATTTTCGACGAGCAGGATCGCCTGTGCTGCTCGTCGCGCCTGACCACGGCGGTTGTGTAAAGTTTTCAGATGTTTTGCCTTTGGTCAAAAACTAGCCAGCAGGTTGTGGTATACTGGTCAGGTTTTGTACATAAGCGAGGACATCATGGATACTGAAATAACCCCAACACAGCTGGCAATTGAATATTTACGTCGCGATAAGAGCAACCTGTCTCCGGCGCAGTACCTGAAAAAGCTAAAACAGCTTGAGCTGGAATTCACAGATTTGCTGGCGCTCTCTTCAAACGAGCTGAAAGAAGAGATCTACTTTGCCTGGCGGTTGGGCGTTCACGTCCATTGAGTATATGAGAATAAAAGGGCCGCGAGTGCGGCCTTTTTTGTGCCTGACATTCAGTATCGGGCGGGAAGCTTGTTGATTTTAATGAGCCTGCCTTCTTCCATTTCGATAAACCCGCCGGTTTTTAAATCCGCCAGAATGCGCATCACGCCGCTGCGGGAAAGCTGGGTTTTCTCCCTGATATACCTTTCCGCCGTCACGCTGAGTCGATAACCCTCATCCTCTTCCATCAGCTTGAATAGCTGCTGGCGAATCATCTCATACGCCGTGGGCGCGCCCTGCGGCATCACGTTGTTATAAAGACGGCTATACACAAACATGAGCTGTTGAGAAAGCAGGCCCCACAGCGCCTTCTCCTGGATAATGTCATTCACCCGCTCGGCGGTGAGCGTCCCTATCAGGCACGGGCTGACGGTCTTAATATAATCGTTGAAATAGATGTCGGTCAGGTTAGCGAGGCCGAACACGGCGGGGCTGCGGGCCGTAGACAGCATCATGTCATCGCTTCTTCTGTAGATGGCGATCGTCCCCTCAAGAATTAAATAGCACATACCCTGACCGTTAATTTGCAGGTCAAACCGCTCGCCGCGGGCGGCGCGTTGCGTTGTGCACTCGGGCAGCAGGTATGAAATAAGTTCTTGCGCGTAGGGAGAACCCCGTTGAGACTTTTCTGGAAGGGACATGGTCGCCGACAACCTTAAAAATAACCTGGCTAATTATAGCGCTTCTCCTGGGGACAGGCACGCTGGCTATCAATATTTTCGCGGCAGATGGTGAATCTCCAGCAGCACCCCGCGCTCCATGGTGATGTACTTCCCGGTCCTCAGTTCTGCCAGAATACGCATAATTCCACTGCGCGAAAGATAGGTCCGGCTTTTGATCCAGGCGGCCGCCGTCGTATTTTTCCGTATGGCATCGGGCGCCTGCATGAGCTCAACAAGCTGGAAGCGAATGATGTCGTAGGCAGACATTTGCGATATTTGCGCACAGTGCTCATACACCCGTGAGGCCGTATAAATAAGCAGCTTTGAAAAGTGCTCCCATAAATCCTGCTGGGAAACGATCTGGTTAAACGTCTCCAGCGACACGCGGGCGATTTCTGCCGTCTCCAGGGCCCTGACGTAAAGATGTTCCGAAGAAAATTGACTGCTGACGCCAAGAATAAAAGGCGCTGATTCAGAGTTTAAAACAATACCGTCGCCGCGACGATGAAGCGCCACGCTGCCCTGCAGAAGTAAAAAACACTGCCGCACATCATCTTTATAATAATGTACGGTTTCTCCCCGACAGACGATCGTCCTTTTCGCCGCAGGTAGCACTGAGTTAATCAGCGTATCTATATGGATAAGCGGTTTTAAACCAAGAACGGTCGAGCCGTGGTTATTCAATGACGTGGTTAAACGCGTATTCATACGATACCTCACAGCGACTACGGGCGATCATTTTTTTACCTGGTGGAGAATTATCTTAAAAGAGAAGGGCTCAGGGAATGTTTCTGCGAGGTCTAAAAGTAGACCAACGAGTTCGTGATAACTAAGGTGTTGAATGAAAACACAAAGGCGGACGGGTCTACTAATAGACCAGAAATATATGACCCGGCGAGGCGGCAAGATATGTTGAATTTACGTTAAATCAGAGTCTACAGCTAGACCATTAAAGAGTTGTATTCACCAAAATGATTATATAAATTTTAACCAGTCAGTCAGAAAGACCTTATGAATTTAATTAAAAATAAATGAATTCCCGGTGATTCATTTATCAACTTTCTGCTGCGTGAGTTTCAATAATAAATAAAGTTATCCCGTTAACAGGAAAATGAAGATGATGAAAAAGAATATTATTTTAGCGATGGTAGCGACAGGTTCTGCCCTAATGATGGGCAATGCACTTGCTGCTGCAGGAACCGTTAATTTTAACGGTAACATTCTGGATTCCGCCTGCGATGTTGCGGTTGCCTCTCAAAACCAGGTGGTGGTATTAGGCGATTACAATAAAACAGAGTTTCCGGCAACAGGCTCCAGAACGGCGGCAACGAAATTCGATATCGTCCTGAAGAACTGCCCGGTCACGGTCAACAGTGCCAAAGTCCGTTTTGACGGCACGCCTGACCTGACTAACGCCGATCTGCTGGCGATTGATACCTCCGTCGCCGGCGCGGCAACGGGCGTTGCTATCAATTTGATGACCGCCGATAAGGCGGACCTGCCGCTGCACGGCAGTAACAGCTATAGCTATGCGTTAAGCAGCAGCGCCGATAATACGCTCAATTTCTATGCGCAGTATATTTCAACGGCGGCATCGGTGACTGCCGGTCCTGCAAACTCCGTGGCTAATTTCTCCGTTGTTTATAACTAGTCATTAAGCAGAATTCGAGTCGGTTCCACGACGTTCTGCGTGGGGGCAGCTGCTGCCCCCGTGTTTCAAGAGGTGTAACATGAATTTTATTAGCAAGGCCCTGCTCATTACTGCCGCCCTGACGGCAGCGTGTTCGAACGCTTTTGCAGGGGTCATTATTGGCGGAACCCGCGTCATTTTTGACGGGGGGAAAAAAGAGGCGTCAATCAGCATTAATAATGCCGACAGCATGCCTTACTTAATCCAGTCCTGGGTTGAGATGCCAGAGGGTAATGCTAATAAAACGCCTTTTATTATTACGCCGCCTTTATATCGACTAGAGGGCGGTCAGCAAAATATTGAGCGTATTTTACTTTCGGGTTCGCTGCCTCAGGATAAAGAAAGCCTTTTCTGGCTGAATATTAAGGCGATACCGTCTGCCTCTAAACAGGCAAACTCGCTGCAAATTGCCGTGAAAACCCGCATCAAGCTGATTTATCGTCCGGCAGGTCTGAAGGCGTCAACACCGGAAGACCAGGCGAATAAATTAAGGTGGTCGCGTAGCGGAAATCAGCTGATGGTCACCAACCCCACGCCCTATGTCATCAACTTTAATGAAATAAGCGTCGGTAATAAAAAGCTGGATCAGGTTTCGTGGGTGGCGCCTGGCGCAATGGCGGCATTTACCTTACCCGCAGGTGCCGAGGGTAAAAATATTTCATTCAAAGTCATTAATGATTACGGCAGCCCGGGAATATTACATCAGGCCAACTTTTAATTTATCAAAAGCGGCGATCCTCATATCAGATCAGGTTAATGATGATGGCAATGAAAACGAGAAAAATGCAGCCTGCGCGTCTGGCAATCTCTATCGCCTTTGCGCTGGTGAATGCAGTGCAGACGGTTTATGCCCGCGATTCTTTCAACGCCGAACTGGTTGAACTGGACAACCCGGGCGCGGGTAAAGCTGATTTATCTGCTTTTGAATCAGGTTCGCAGGCACCAGGGAAATACCACGTTGACATCATCCTTGACGACCAGCTCATTGAGACCCGCGATATTGATTTTACCCTGGAGAAAGGTGGGGAAGAGGGCGATAGCCTCCGGCCCTGTCTGAGTATTGAACAGCTTAACGGATGGGGCGTCAAAACCGCGCTTTTTCCCGACTTAGCCAGCAAGGGTGGATCCTGCGTCAACCTGCGGGCGATCCCTCACGCCAGCACCGATTTTCAGTTTGCCGCACAGCGGCTGATTATCAGCATTCCCCAGGCCGCCATTGACCTGCCGGCACGCGGGTATGTCTCGCCCGCGCTGTGGGATGAAGGGATGACCGCCGCCATGCTGAATTACAGCCTGAGTGGCGCAAACAGCTGGGCAAAACAAAACGGCAGCGAAAACAGCCACGGTCAGTATGCCAACCTGCGCCCGGGCCTCAACGTTGGCCCCTGGCGACTGCGAAATTACACCACCTGGTCGCGGGATGAGTCCGGCCAGGACAAATGGGATACCGTCTACACCTACGCTCAGCGGGCCATCATTCCGCTGAGGGCGCAGCTCACTCTTGGGGATAGCGCCGCGCCAGCCGACGTGTTCGACAGTATGCCGTTTCGCGGCGGACAGCTGGCTTCGGATGACGACATGCTCCCGGATTCGCTGAAAGGCTATGCACCCGTGGTACGGGGAATTGCGCGTACCAATGCCCAGGTGGTGGTGCGCCAGAACGGCTATCAGATTTATCAGACCTACGTGGCGCCGGGCGCTTTTGAGATTGCCGATATGTACCCCACGGGCGGGGCCGGGGATCTGGACGTCACCGTAAAAGAGGCCGACGGCAGCGAGCAGCATTTCACCCTCCCGTACGCTTCATTACCGGTGTTACAGCGCGAGGGACGGTTCAGGTATGCGCTAACCGGCGGGCAATACCGTTCCTATAACGGCAGCGTGGATAAGACGCCTTTCGGGCAAATCACGGGCATTTATGGTTTGCCCTATGGGCTCACGCTCTACGGCGGGCTGCAGGAGTCGAGCAAATATCAGTCGATCGCCACAGGGGTCGGGAAAAACATGGGGGATGTCGGCGCCATTTCTGCGGACATGACTCAGGCGTGGTCCACTCCGCAGGGCGGTGAGAAATCCAACGGTCAGTCCTGGCGCGCGCGCTACAGCAAAAGCGTTGTGGCTACCGGCACCCACTTTTCGATTGCGGGCTACCGCTACTCGACCCGCGGTTACTACGGCATGCAGGAGATCCTCGATTCCTGGGGTGACAGCGCCGCGCTTCAGGACCGTCGCCGCAACCGGGCCGAGCTGACGATGAGCCAGACCCTGGGTGCCGGCCTGGGCTCGCTGACGCTGAGTGCCGCCCGCGAAGACTACTGGAATTCCGGTAAAACGATGGCGTCATACAGCCTGGGTTACAACAACGACTGGCACAACATCAGTTACGGCATCACCTGGACCTACAGTAAAAACGGCAGCGCGGGCGCAAGTGATGGCAATAAACGCTACGACCACGACCAGCTCCTGGCCTTTAACGTCAGTATTCCGCTTGAGACATTTTTGCCGCAAACATGGGCTAACTATGGCGTGAGCACCAGCAAGAATAGCGGCACCACGCACAATATCGGCCTGAACGGCGTGGCGCTGGAAAACCACGCCCTGAACTGGAACGTGCAGCAGGGATACGGCTCGGACGGCGTTGGCTACACGGGCAATATGAACGGTGATTATAAGGGCACCTACGGTGAAGTCACTGCAGGCTACAGCTATGACAAACACAGCGAGCGTCTTAACTACGGCCTGCAGGGCGGGATCCTGGCCCATCAGGACGGAATGACGTTCTCCCAGCCCCTGGGTGAGACCAATGTTCTGATTCGCGCCCCGGGCGCGCGCGGCGTAGATATTCGCAATCAGCCGGGCGTCAGAACGGATTACCGCGGGTATACGGTGGTCAGTCATCTCTCCGTTTACCGTAAAAACGACATCACGCTTGCCCCGGAAAGCCTGCCGGATGACGTTGAGCTGGATATTAACACCCGGACGGTGACCCCAACGCGTGGCGCGCTCGTTTTGGCGGACTATACGGCGAAGGTGGGGCGGCGGGTGTTATTTAACTTAATGCATAACGGCCATGCTGTTCCCTTTGGCGCAATGGCAAGCCTGAAAGGCGCCGACGGCAGCAGCGTTATTGTTGGCGATAAAGGCCAGGCCTATCTCACCGGCCTGGCGAGTCAGGGCACCGTCCTCGTCGCCTGGGGAGCGGAAAGCGATCGGCAGTGCCATGCGCCTTACGCGCTTTCCCCAGCGCCGTCGGCGGGGGGAATTACCGAAATTAACGTCACTTGCCTTTAGGGTTTTTAAAATGCGCTTAATTTACATGCTATTCCTGCTGTCGATCGCAGCAGGCTGGAACAGTGCCCGGGCTGGAACCTGTACGACAATTACGCCGCAGGAATCCACGCTGTCCATCGGCACCCTGACGGTACAGCGCGATGTCGCGGTGGGCACGGTGATATTTTCGCGCAATGCGACGGTGACATCGTCATATTTAACCGGCTGCACCAATCCATTAATGCTGGGATTTAGCATGCGATACCTTAATGCGACGCCGAGCTCGTATGGTAATCATGTCTATGACACCAACGTAAGCGGCATTGGCGTGCGTTTTTCTTCGGGGAATTATTTTGAAAACCCGACCAATGCCTTTTCCTATAACGCGCAGGCCAGTTATGTCGAATGGTGGGGCGGTAAAATAGAACTTATCGTTACCGGACCGGTCGCGTCAGGAGCGCTGACGCCGGGCGTGCTGGGCGTGGTGATGCTGCAGGGCAGTGACGGCGTTTACCGTGATGGCCTGACGACCACCCTGCTGGGCGGAACCATTAACGTACTGGCCTGCACTATTACAACGCCGCAGCTGACGTTTCCGATAGGGGATATCTCCGCCGCGGTTTTTGGCTCAACGGTAGGCACCACGCCTGCGGGGGCCCAAAATACGCAGAATCTTGGGCTTAACTGCGATGCGGGAGCTAACGTCAACGTATCGCTCAGCGGTATTCAGCATCCTGACGTGGCGACGACGAGCGTGCTGGCGCTGACGGGGCAAGGCAGCACCGGCACGGCGAAAGGCGTTGGCGTTCAGCTGCTCTACAACGGTACGCCTCTTTCACTCAACGCGCGTCTGCCGTTAAAACTCGCGGCTGGCGGCCAGGAAGCGTTCCCCTTAACGGCGCGGTATTACCAGACGCAAACGACGGTAGAGCCCGGCACCGCAAATGCGTCAGCAACCTTAAATTTGACCTACCAGTAAAGGGGATGACGATGAATATCATGCGCACGGCAGCGTTCCTCGCGGCGGTAATAAGCGGCCATGTTATTGCCGCGGACAGCGTTAACGTCAGCGTCACCGGCAATATTGTTGCCTCTCCCTGCATATTTAATGGAGGGAATTCCCGTCTGGACGTTAATCTCGGCAATATTCAGGCGACCAATATGGTTACGCCGGGATCGCTTTCCGATCCGGTTGCCTTTGATTTGTTGTTCACTCTTTGCCCGGTGGGCACCCGCAGCGTAACCGCAACCTTTAGCGGAACGCCCGATCCGGTTGCCGGCGCTGGCTACTACAAGAACAGCGGCACGGCGGAAAACGTAGCCATTGCGATGATGGCAATGGGCAGCGATGTGCCCCTGGGGACGGGATCAAGCCTCACGCAAAATATTGCTGCAGACCGAACGGCGACGTTACCCATGCAGGCGAGGGTTAAATCGGTTGCGGGTGGTGCAACGCCGGGGACGATTAGCGCGGCTGTCGTTCTTACCCTGCAGTATAACTGATACGCTTTTGACTAATGGAGATAACATGTCTTTTATCCGCCTTATGTTGAAGGGATGTATCGTTCTGGTCCTGCTGTCGTCAATTATCTGGGCCTTTAAAGAGCCGGTGATTAAAACGACCGACTGGGACCAGAGCGATAATGCACTTGCGAAAATTGAGTGCCATGCGATCGCCGACCTGTAATCAACTAAAACGTCTACCTTAACTCTTTATTTTTAACGATGCCGTGGCATAAAAATGGTCAATATTTTAATAAGCGAGACTGACATATTGTTCCAGTCTGGCCTGCAGTATTTATTTAGGGATTTTTTCTCACATGTCGCGCAGCAGGACGTAACATTTACATTTGATTTTACAGCGGACAGTATCAGCACGGCTGATGTCATTGTGCTTGCGCTGTGCCAGGGTGAATACTTTACCTGTTTTCCCGAGCTGCAGGCGCGCCGACAGGGCATCATCATCGGGATTGTCGAAGAGGATGCCGGGGTAAAAGCGCTGCCATCCTGCTTTCAGGATATTATTTTCATTTCAAGAAGAGCGCCCCTGTCGCAGGTACGTCTGGTGCTCCTTAACGCCTGGCGGATAGCCCTGTTAAATAAATACCGGCATCCTTCCTTTTCATGTTTTGAATGCCAGCAGAAAACATTATCACCCCAGCAGGTTCGCATTATGATTGGCTTCTATAAAGGGTTGACGGTGACCGACATAGCGAATGAGCTATGCATCAGTGATAAAACGGTTTTTACGCATAAATATATGCTGATGCATAAATTTCATTTACGCAGTGATTATGAATTAATAAAGCTGCTTAACAGAATGGCAGAGAAGAATAGCTGGGAAAATATCTTTCACCAGTATCTGAACCGATAATATCCAGGATTGATATGTTGACTCGTCTCGCTGATAACACGGTGGCGCTAGCCCTTTGTCTTTTTTGCTGTCCGGCATTTTCTGCGGGGCTGGTGGTTAATGACCGCGCCCTGCGTGACGATCTGGCATGGTTGTCCGACCGCAAGTTAATCCGCCTTGACCTCTCAACGTGGCCCCTGAGTGAGGCCGCAATACAAAATGCGCTGTTAACGCTCCGCGCCAGCGAGGATCCCGTTAATCAGCGGGTTATTCACCGGATTCAAAAACGGTTACGGCAGCTCAAAGCGTCGGTACAGGTTTCGGCTTTTGCCGCGACGGGTCGCGACCGGCTTCCGGCGGGTATGGACGCAGAGCATACCGCGGGACAGTCGTTTAGCGCGGCTATCGGCATGAATGACAGTGACTGGGATATTACCCTGAAGGGAAATGTTGAAAGAAGGCAGTGGATCGCCGACGCGTCCAGCGTTAACCCAAACGGCAGCTATGCGGCGTGGCGTCTGGCTAACCAGTGGTTAAGCTTCGGCGAGATCCCGCAGTGGTGGGGCCCTGGAAATGATGCCAGCCTGATCCGCTCTGATTCAGCACGCCCGGTGGTGGGGGTGATGATGCAGCGTGATGAGCCCCTGCCTTTTGAGAGCCCGTGGCTTGCAGGGTTAGGAGCATGGCAATATCAAATTTTTACGGGACAGATCCGACAATATTCGCATCCGGAGCAGCCGAAGCTTTCAGGAGCCAGAGTGGCCTTTGCGCCAGGTAACGCGCTGGAACTGGCGCTTTCCCGCGAGATAATGTGGGGAGGTAAGGGGCGCCCGGAAAACTACGCGTCCTTCCGGGACGTGTTATTCGGGCAGGATAATACCGGAAACCAGAAAAACGATCCGGGAGACCAGCTTGGCGGCATCGATTTTCGCGTGCATTTAGCCAGCCTGCTCGCTATGCCGGTGAGCCTGTATGGCCAGGTTGTGGGTGATGATGAAGCGGGATTTTTGCCCTCCCATAATACCTGGCTGGGCGGCATAGAAGGGCACAATGTCGCGGGAAATAGCCAGATTAACTGGGCGCTTGAAGCGGCGGATACCCGTTCGCAAATGAAAGAGACCGGGACGATCTATTATCACTACTGCTATCACGGCGGTTTTTATCAGCAGGGCTGGCCGCTGGCCGATGCGCTGGGCGGCGACGGCACGCAGTTCGCGGCGCGCGTGGAGTGGGTTTTTGAGAACGATCGGCGGTTTAGCCTGCGTGGCGTAAGGGCTCGACTGAACCGTACGTCTCAGTCGTTTAACCAGGCTTATCCCCGTAACGAGACGCTGCAAGGGATCGAGGCGTCCTGGCTGACGCCGATCTCCGATGGCGTGACGGTATCTTCAGGAGCATGGTTCACGCAGAGCGACCGGGAGCGTAACGATACGGGCCTCTGGCTGCAGCTTTTCTTGTACAGTGAACCCTGATTTATCGCGAAGCCGTCGTCCGTGCCGGGCAGGCGACACCGCCGCCCGGCATTTTACTCAGACATTTACGGCATTAATCAACCGCGTTTTCATCGTCTGATAAGAGGATGCGGCAAAATCCTCCGCCCAGCGCTGGTCCTCTATCGCCTCCAGCTGCACCGCGCAATACTTTGTTTCCGGCGTTTTGGAGATGGGATCGAGATTATCCTGAGTCAGCTCGTTGCAGGCGCCAATCCACCATTGATAGGTCATATAGACGGCCCCGGCGTTGATGCGCTCGCTGATGCTGGCGCGGGTAATCACTTTGCCGCGTCGCGAACGCACCCAGACCAGTTGACCCTCCTCTATGCCCCGTTTTTCCGCATCGGCAGGATGCAGCTGCACCCGACCCGGCTCGTCGGCCAGGCTCTGCAGCGCGGCGCAGTTCCCGGTCATCGAGCGGCAGGAGTAGTGTCCCACTTCACGTACCGTACAGAGCACCAGCGGGAAATCCGCATCCGGGGTTTCCGCCGGCGTGCGCCACGGTGCGGCGAAGAGCTGTCCTTTACCGGTTGGGGTGTCGAACTGATTGCCTTTGTACAGGTACGGCGTGCCGGGATGATCCAGCGTCGGGCACGGCCACTGCACGTGACCCATCTCGCCCATTTTTTCATACGTCACGCCGTAGAAGAGCGGGCACAGCTCGCGCATCTCATCCCAGATCTGCTGGTCGGAGTCGTACTGCATCGGGTATCCCATCTCGGTGGCGAGCAGGCTGATGATTTCCCAGTCGCGCTTGACGTTGCCGCTGGCTTCAATGGCTTTGCCAAAACGCTGGAATCCCCGGTCGGCGCAGGTAAAGACGCCGCCGTGTTCACCCCAGGAGGTGGCAGGCAGCAGAACGTCCGCCACTTCTGCCGTTTTGGTCATAAAGATGTCCTGAACCACGACAAAGTCGAGCGCCTCAAAGCCGCTGCGCACCAGGCCGAGATCGGCTTCGGTCTGAAGCGGATCTTCCCCCATGATGTAATAGGCCCTGATCTTGCCTTCCAGCGCCAGGTGCGGCACTTCGGTAATGCGCGTCCCGACCCGATCGTCCATTTTATTGACGTCGATTCCCCAGGCGTCGGCGAACTTCTGCCTGACCGCCGGGTCGGTCACCTCCTGATAGCCGGGGAACATGTTCGGCAGTACGCCCATATCGCAGGCGCCCTGGACGTTGTTTTGGCCTCGCACCGGCCCGACGCCGACGGCAGGGCGGCCGAGGTTGCCGGTCAGCAGCGCCAGGCTGGAAAGCCCTTTGACCACATCCACAGCCTGACCAAACTGGGTCACGCCCATCCCCCACATCACGGTAGCGGAAGGGGCCGCCGCGAAGGTGCGCATCGCCTGGCGAACGTCGCGGGCGGGAATGCCGGTAAGATGCTCAACCTTTTCAGGCGCATAGTCCTTAACCGTTTGCCGGTAGGCCTCCAGTCCTTCCGTAAAGCGCGCCACGTAGTTCTTGTCGTAAAGCTCCTCTTCCAGCAGCACGTAGCCAAAGGCGTTAACCAGCGCCATGTTGCTGCCGTTTTTCAGCTGCAGATGCTGGTCGGCGATACGCGCCGTTTCGATGCGTCGCGGATCGCAGACGATAATCTTTGCGCCGTTTTCACGCGCTTTCAGCACCCGGCGGGCAACGATAGGGTGGGAGTCCGCGCAGTTATAGCCGAATATCAGCAGGCATTTTGAGTGTTCAATATCGTTGATGGCGTTGCTCATTGCGCCGTTGCCGAGCGTTTCCTGTAAACCGGCCACGGATGGGCCATGGCAGACGCGCGCGCAGCAGTCCACGTTGTTGGTGTTCAGCACCGCGCGGGCAAATTTTTGCATCACGTAGTTCGTTTCATTACCGGTTCCACGGGAGGATCCGGTGGTCATGATCGACCGCGGACCGTGCTGTGCTTTAATGCTGCCGAGCCTGTGGGCGGTGTAGCGGATAGCCTCTTCCCAGGTAACGGGGGTGAATGCCTCGCCTTTGTGGTAGCGGATCATCGGCTGGGTCAGGCGTGGGGTGAGCAGACGGGTATCGTTAAGGAAGTCCCAGCCGTAAAATCCTTTCAGACAAAGGGTACCCTGGTTTGTGACGCCCTCTGCGGCTTCGGCACGAATGATACGGTTATTTTCAACGACAAGGTTTAATTTACAGCCTGCACCACAGTATGGGCAGACGCTGGCGATCTTTTTCATCAATAACAGACCTGTTAAGAAATGAAGCAAAGTTGACTGGTGGATCCAGTCCCGTAAGCGGAGGTAAGCAGGAACCGTGCCAGCTTGATTTTGCTTGTTTTACAGGGCGTGATGGGGGAGGTCGCGTGTCATCGTCAGAGCGATCGTCAGTTTTGACGATGACACGTGGGGGGAGTGGAGAGAATGAGCTTACAGATCGTCCATCGTGTAACCCACCACGATTTCCAGCGTTTTACGAATTACATCCGCCTGAACCACGTCGTGGGTGGCTTCGAGCGTCTGGATCAGCCAGAGGATGATCGCTTTATTGGACAGATGGCCTTCTGAGGCCAGGACACAGCGTACTGCAGTAGAAAAAACAGCGGACTCTTCAGCAAAACGATCGCCTGCGTGACGGAAATATTCCGACAGCGCACTGTCCAGGAAAGCAGAATGGAATTCGGGTTGAAGCTGAATATTTTGTCTCATTTGTTCTCACCGTAGCTGTTAAGTTGCAGTCAATGTATTTTTTTGGGGTCGGACGGTTTTCCACTTCCAAATAACGGCACGACATTGTCTCTGTTATCGTTGAGAGGTCCCTCTCTTTTCGTTCGTCCTTGCGCGGTTCTGCGACGTGTAAAGGCGGTGCTGTTTGAGCCGATCTCGGCAATCACCACCGCAAGTGTCTCCCGCCGCCGGGGATCCTTTTCATGATCTTTCATTACCCGCAGACGCTGCAGCAATCCTTCGGTTGTCACTGGCCCCCGCTCTTTCAGGAGTGAAAGAACGGCCTCACCGATTAGCTGGTCGATCAGTCTTTCTGCGTCACTGCTATTCATAACCTCACCGTTCGAAGAGCAGACCAAGCAGCATGTGGTAATGCTCTTCCTCTTCCGGCCCATCGGCCTTTTCGAGGCGGCTGAGCAGTTTGGTACAGAGCGATTTGCGATTAAGGTTTCGCCCGTCGCTGAGAATTTCGACAACTACCTGGCCCAGCGTCTCCTGTTGGGTAGGAAGCGTCGCCTTTTCGAAGTACTGTGCGATCGCTGCTGCCGAATCTGAGACGTAACCTTTCTGCTGCATGTTTCGCTCCTGTAAAATTTTGTAATCACTAACGTTACAATTAAGGTATACATTATTTCTAAATCTGTACATAGAAAATGTACAGTTTTTTAATTTTTTTATGATATATTTTATAAAATCCTTATTTTTCATCATATTAAAATCCTGTCACGAAGCGGTAACGTTACAGAATATATTGTACAAAAAGGCTGGCCGCTGATAAGTTGTACATCGCTGAAAAAAGTATCATTAACTGCCGTAAACGATTGAGATGTAAATTATTTGTCGGCCAATTAATGTGCTATAAATGATTCTTATCCACCTTTTTGGTGGTCAAAACCCTAACCCCAGGAAAAGCATGCTCACTACCATCATTTACCGCAGTCATATCTGCGAGGACGTTCCGGTGAAAGCGCTGGAATCAATGGTCGCTGCTGCAAATAGTAAAAATCGGCAATCCAATGTCACGGGGATCCTGCTGTTTAACGGCACACATTTTTTTCAATTGCTTGAAGGGCCAGTGGAACACGTGTCTGCCATCTATGAGCAGATCTGCAACGACCCGCGCCACCATAACGTGGTAGAGCTGATGCGCGATCACGGGCCTGTCCGACGCTTTGGCAACGTGGGTATGGAGCTTTTTGATTTGCGCAACTTCGACAGGGACGAGGTACTGCAGCAGGTGCTGAACAAAGGCACGACGCGCTACCAGCTGACGTATAACGATCGCCCTCTGCAGTTTTTCCGCACCTTTGTTGAGGCCACGGAAAAAGCCAACTACTTTGAGCTGCCGCCGGCGGATTCATGGGATTTCGTTCCCGAAGAGACGGCCTTGTCCGCGCAGCCGGAGGTGGTCGCGAAGGGGGCAGACTGCAGCTTTGCGTTTCAGCCGATAGTTGACCCGTTTATGCAGCAGGTCGTCTCCTGGGAGGCGCTTATCCGCACGCCTGACGGCGACTCGCCGGGAGCCTATTTCGCTCATCGCCCCGACGTCTATGCCTCGGATTTACAAAGCAAACAGGTGGCGCTCGCCATGGCCAGCGCGCTGGGGCTGCAGAACCAGACGCTATCCCTGAACCTGCTGCCCATGACGCTGGTTAACATCCCCAACGCCGTGGATTTTCTGCTTACCGCGATTGAGGCAAACGGGTTTGTACCCGAGCAAATTGTGGTGGAGTTTACCGAAAGTGAAGCCATTTCCCGTTTTGACGAATTCACCGATTCGGTCAGGCAGCTTAAAAGCGCCGGCATCAGCGTGACGATCGATCACTTTGGCGCCGGTTTTGCGGGACTCCAGCTGCTGGCCCAGTTCCAGCCGGACAGAATTAAGATTAATCGCGATCTGGTGGCAAACGTGCATAAAAGCGGTCCCCGGCAGGCCATCATTCAGGCGATTATCAAATGCTGCTCCTCGCTTGAGATCCAGTTCTGCGCGGTGGGCGTGGAGAAGGCGGAAGAGTGGATGTGGCTGGAATCTGCCGGAATTTCCCAATTCCAGGGCCATCTTTTTGCCAGCCCCCGGCATGGCGGTATTCCGGCGATTGCGTGGCCTGAGAAAAAGTTCGAATTCTGATAAAGCTGTACATGCCAGGCAGAGTTAACTGTACGAATGGCAAATTTTATACAACAATGTATTAACAGGTGAAGGGGCAAGCAGCCCGTTCACCTGAGCAAAAAGCGGTCTTAGTTATACAAATGATATGTACAATCTGATAAGGTTGGTGTAGTTAGGTATGGAAGTTCTGAGCGTGAGGGAGTTAATGGCCTATTACAGTATCGGCGAAGTGGCCGAACGATGCGGTATCAACCCCGTTACGCTGCGTGCCTGGCAGCGCCGTTATGGATTGTTGAAGCCGCAGCGCAGCGAAGGGGGTCATCGTCAGTTTGACGATGAAGATATCCTGCGTATTGAAGAGATCAAACGCCTGATGAAAAGCGGCGTTTCGGTCGGAAAAGTGAAAGCCTTGCTGGAAAACAAGGAAGTGGTGACGCAGGGCAACTGGGTCTCTTTCCAGGAAGAGATGATGACCGTTTTGCGTTACGCCAGCCCGGCAAAGCTGCGTGCCAAAATAGCCGAGTTCCGCCGCGATCACGCGACGGACGCGCTGATTGACAATATCATCTCACCCGTCCGTCAGCGAATGAACCAGGATCAAAATACCGTGCGTCACATGGCGAGCCTGCTCGACGGCGTATTGATTGAATTCGCGATCGCCATCCTGGCGGAGTCCCGAAAAAAAGCCGGTAAAGACGCTCTCCTGATTGGCTGGGAATGCGACGATCGCACCCACCTGTGGCTGGAAGCCGCGCGCCTGTCACAGAAAGGCTGGCATATTGACGTCCTGGCAGAACCCATTGATTCGCCGCGTCCTGAACTGTTCCCGGGGCAAAAAATCTTTGTCTGGACGGGAAAATCCCCCACGCCCCGGCAGCAGGAACAGCTCGATCACTGGCGAGAACAGGGATTTGCTGTCACCTTTCATCACTGAGTGTAAGAGGCCTTGAGGGCCTTTTTTTATATCCGGCGATACGACAAGAATATTTGCGAAGAGGTATTGCACAAGTGCTCCTGTCATATCGTCGATCTTTTCCTGGAGAGTAAAATCAAATTTAAGTATTTTTAATCCCACAAACTATCAGTGGTTAATATCATAATTTCCTACTTACTTGCTTAAAGGAACTAAGAATGAGTTGGAATAAAGACGCTGCTGTTTCACACCTCCGGTCACGCGCTCTCGGTCGCTCCCATAATGAATGTGCTACCTTTACCAGGGAGGCTATAGCTGCTGGTGGTATACGGCTCGAGAGAACGCTAAATGCAAAAGACTATGGGCAATCATTATTGCGAGCGGGATTTCGTGAAGTTCCGCCGGGTTCAACGTTATTGAGCGGTGATGTCGCTGTTATCCAACCCTATCCGGGAGGGAACGCCAGCGGGCATATGACCATGTATGATGGGACGCAATGGATCTCCGATTTCCGACAGCACAGCATGTACCCCGGCCCGGGATATCGCGCGGCTCAACCTGCCTTCAAAATTTACAGGATGAATTGATGCGAGCCGCAATAGTTTTATGCACCTGCTTGCTATTCGCTTGCTCAGTTAAGCCGGATCAGAGTGCTCAGACGCGAGTGCATTCTTTTTACTCCACTTATCTGATGTCTCTTACCAGTAGCGATAATGCATATTCGCCTTCTGAGCTGCGCGAATATGTCTCTGCCGACACGCTCAAAAGACTGGATGATATTGAGTCGATACCCGAACAGGATCTTATTGGATCTGATTACTTCGCCTATGCGCAGGACTATGATCCCTCTTGGGTATCGGCGCTCACTGTCGGTGACGGCAAACCTTTTATGGGCGGTGAGATTTTGCCCGTATGGATTGGCAAGGAATACGGAGGTAAGTTAGCCCTTCAGGTATTCGTTCGGCGTGAATCTGGCCTATGGAAGATATACAGGGTCCGTGATGTGACCGATAACTATGAACATCCAATATTTAATGCTGGAGCGATCGCGCGCGCCAAGTCGGCTGCTGAAAGTGGCTTTTAAACGGTAAGCATCATAAGCCCCGGTATCCGCGGGGCTTTTTGTTTCCTGCTCCGGCCAATTCGCCCGAAAAATTCACGCTTGAATCTACAAAGAACAACATTGGTTTTGGCAAGGCAAACAATGGGTTAGAGAATTTGTTGATGCATAAACATACGATATGGAAAGTTATTGTCTGATGTTTGATAGCAGTAAGTCTTTGATTTTACGATAATCACCTGCTTTGATAGGGATAAAACAATCTATCTCAAAAATAGGCATTTCCGATGCATATTTTACCTTTCTTCTGTTCACCTTAAACCACATAACAAAATGCATTATTAATCAATGCATTGAACAATTAAATCCAACCTGCCTGCATCCTGCCACAGGGTCTATGCTTAATAAAAGTAGTCAAAAAGGGCGGTTTAGCCGAAAGCCCCTGCTGACAGGGGGTTGAAGTGATAATCGTTATCACTAACATGGTGTTATGCCCTGATGGCTTATCCGATGAGGTGGACCTATGGAACTGCATTCAGAAACCTTTAATCCTGCCGATTTTGCCTGGCGCGGTTTAACGCTCACGCCAGCGGCGGCGGCACATATTCACGAGCTGGTGGCGAAAAAGCCCGAGATCCTCGGCGTGCGCTTGGGCGTCAAACAGACCGGCTGCGCGGGTTTCGGCTACGTGCTCGATACCGTCACCGAACCTGAAAAAGATGACCTCGTGTTTGAGACCGACGGCGCGAAGCTGTACGTCGCGCTGCAGGCCATGCCGTTCATAGATGGTACCGAAGTGGACTACGTCCGCGAAGGCTTAAACCAGTTATTCAAATTTCATAACCCGAAAGCCCAGAACGAATGCGGCTGCGGCGAAAGCTTTGGGGTATAGGCGGAACTATGTCTCGTAATACTGAAGCAACGAGTGAAGTAAATACCTGGAGCGGCGGGCACCTCAACTATAAAGAGGGGTTCTTCACCCAGCTGCAGACCGATGAGCTGGCAAAAGGCATCAACGAGGACGTCGTGCGGGCGATCTCGGCGAAACGTAACGAGCCCGAGTGGATGCTTGAGTTTCGCCTGAGCGCCTTCCGCGCGTGGCTGGAGATGGAAGAGCCGCACTGGCTGAAAGCGCATTATGACAAGCTGAACTATCAGGACTATAGCTACTACTCGGCGCCGTCCTGCGGCAGCTGTGACGACACCTGCGCCTCGCAGCCCGGCGCGGTGCAGCAAACTGGCGCAGACAACAGTTTCCTCAGTAAAGAGGTGGAAGAGGCCTTTAACCAGCTGGGCGTGCCGGTGCGCGAGGGGAAAGAGGTGGCGGTAGACGCTATTTTCGACTCCGTCTCGGTGGCGACCACCTACCGCGAGAAGCTGGCAGAGCAGGGGATCATTTTCTGCTCCTTCGGCGAGGCGATTCACGATCATCCTGAACTGGTGAAAAAGTACATCGGGACCGTGGTGCCCTCAAACGACAACTTCTTTGCGGCGCTCAACGCGGCGGTGGCCTCTGACGGCACCTTTATCTACGTGCCGAAGGGCGTGCGCTGCCCGATGGAGCTCTCCACCTATTTCCGCATCAACGCGGAAAAAACCGGCCAGTTCGAACGGACGATCCTGGTCGCGGATGAAGGCAGCTACGTCAGCTACATCGAAGGGTGCTCCGCCCCGGTCCGCGACAGCTACCAGCTGCACGCGGCGGTGGTGGAGGTCATCATCCACAAAGATGCCGAGGTGAAATACTCCACGGTGCAAAACTGGTTCCCGGGAGACGGCAATACCGGCGGTATCCTGAACTTCGTCACCAAGCGCGCGCTGTGCGAAGGCGAAAACAGCAAGATGTCGTGGACCCAGTCGGAAACCGGCTCCGCCATCACATGGAAATACCCGAGCTGCATCCTGCGCGGGGATAACTCCATCGGTGAGTTTTACTCGGTGGCGCTGACCAGCGGCCATCAGCAGGCCGATACCGGGACCAAGATGATCCACATCGGCAAAAACACCAAATCCACCATTATCTCGAAAGGGATCTCTGCCGGGCATAGCCAGAATAGCTATCGCGGGCTGGTGAAAATCATGCCGACGGCCACCAATGCGCGAAACTTTACCCAGTGTGACTCGATGCTGATTGGCGCAGACTGCGGGGCCCATACCTTCCCGTACGTTGAGTGCCGTAATAACACGGCCCAGCTTGAGCACGAGGCGACCACGTCGCGGATTGGTGAAGATCAGCTCTTCTACTGCCTGCAGCGCGGGATCGGCGAAGAAGACGCGATCTCGATGATCGTGAACGGCTTCTGTAAGGACGTGTTCTCTGAACTGCCGCTGGAATTTGCCGTTGAAGCCCAGAAACTCCTCGCCATCAGTCTTGAACACAGCGTCGGTTAAGGAAAGCACATGTTAAGCATTAAAGATTTACAGGTTAGCGTAGAAGATAAAGCCATCCTGCGTGGCCTCAATTTTGACGTCAAGCCGGGCGAAGTCCACGCCATCATGGGGCCGAACGGTTCCGGGAAAAGTACGCTTTCTGCAACGCTGGCGGGCCGCGAAGATTACGAGGTGACCCACGGCTCGGTCGAGTTTAACGGGAAAAACCTGCTGGAGATGTCGCCGGAAGATCGCGCGGGAGAGGGCATCTTTATGGCCTTCCAGTACCCGGTAGAAATTCCGGGCGTCAGCAACCAGTTCTTCCTCCAGACGGCGCTGAACGCGGTGCGCAAATATCGCGGGCTGGAGGCGCTGGATCGCTTCGACTTCCAGGACCTGATGGAAGAGAAGATTAAGCTGCTCAAAATGCCGGAAGATCTGCTGACCCGTTCGGTAAACGTGGGTTTTTCCGGCGGGGAGAAGAAGCGTAACGACATCCTGCAGATGGCGGTTCTGGAGCCCGAGCTGTGCATTCTGGATGAGACCGACTCCGGTCTGGATATTGATGCCCTGAAGATTGTTGCTGACGGGGTGAACGCCCTGCGCGATGGCAGGCGCTCGTTCATTATCGTCACCCACTACCAGCGCATTCTGGACTACATCAAGCCGGATTACGTCCACGTGCTTTACCAGGGGCGAATTGTGAAATCCGGTGATTTCACGCTGGTTAAACAACTGGAGGAGCAGGGGTATGGCTGGCTTACCGAACAGCAGTAATGCGCTCCAGCAGTGGCACAGGCTGTTTGAAGCCCAGGGCGGCACGCGCTCCGAGCAGGCGCAACAGCATCTGCAGCAGATGCTGCGTCTCGGCCTGCCGACGCGCAAGCATGAGAACTGGAAATATACCCCGCTTGATGGCCTGCTGAACGCCGAGTTTGTGACCCGTCTGGCGGATCTCTCGCCTGCGCAGCGCGACGCGCTTGCTCTGCGCGTGGATGCCGTGCGCCTGGTGTTTGTCGACGGCGAATACCGTCCGGATCTGAGCGACGCTCCCGAGGCGAGCGGATTTGAGGTGGAGGTCAACGACGATCGCCAGTCCCTGAGCGCCCCGGTTCAGCCCGAAGTTTTCCTGCACCTGACCGAAAGCCTGGCCCGCAGCGTGACGCACATCCGCGTGAAGCGGAACCAGCGTCCGGCGAAAGCGCTGGTGCTGATGCACGTCACCCAGGGTCTGGACGGCGACGAAATCAACACCGCGCACTATCGCCACCATCTTGAGCTGGCGGAGGGGGCGGAGGCCACGGTTATCGAACATTACGTCAGCCTCAACGATACCCGTCACTTTACCGGGTCGCGCCTGACGATGAACGTGGCGGCTAATGCCCAACTTCACCACGTCAAGCTGGCGTTTGAGAATGCGCAGAGCCATCACTTTGCCCATAACGACATTATTCTGGGTCAGGACGCCGCGGCGTACAGCCATAGCTTTCTGCTCGGCGGAGCGGTGCTGCGCCACAACACCAGCACGCAGCTTAACGGTGAAAACACCACGCTGCGCATCAACAGCCTGGCGATGCCGGTCAAGTCAGAGGTCTGCGACACGCGCACCTGGCTGGAGCACAACAAGGGCTACTGCAACAGCCGCCAGCTGCACAAAACCATCGTCAGCGACAGAGGCCGCGCGGTATTTAACGGCCTGATCAACGTGGCGCAGCACGCCATTAAAACTGACGGGCAGATGACCAACAACAATCTGCTGCTGGGGCGCCTGGCGGAAGTGGACACTAAGCCGCAGCTGGAGATCTACGCCGACGATGTGAAGTGCAGCCACGGCGCGACGGTCGGGCGCATCGACGACGAGCAGATGTTCTACCTGCGTTCCCGCGGCATCGACCAGCAGGCGGCGCAGAAAATGATTATTTATGCGTTTGCCGCCGAACTGACGGAAGCGCTGCACGATGGCGAGTTAAAACAGCAGGTGCTGGCGCGAATCGGTCAGCGTCTGCCTGGAGGCAAAGCATGAGTTTTCCCGTCGAGAAAGTGCGGGCAGATTTTCCGGTTCTGACCCGTGAAGTGAACGGTCTTCCGCTGGCCTATCTGGACAGCGCTGCAAGCGCCCAGAAGCCGAATCAGGTGGTGGATGCGGAGGCCGAGTTCTATCGCCACGGCTACGCCGCCGTGCACCGCGGTATTCATACCCTGAGCGCCGAGGCGACCCAGCGGATGGAAAACGTGCGCACGCAGCTGGCCGCCTTCCTCAATGCCCGTTCACCTGAAGAGCTGGTCTTCGTGCGCGGAACCACCGAAGGGATCAACCTGGTTGCCAACAGCTGGGGCAACGCGCAGGTCCACGCGGGGGATAACATCATCATCACCCAGATGGAGCACCACGCCAACATCGTGCCGTGGCAGATGCTCTGCGAGCGCGTGGGGGCGCAGCTTCGGGTGATCCCGCTGAATGCCGACGGGACGCTGCAGCTCGAGCAGCTTGACGCGCTGCTGGATGACCGCACGCGGCTGGTGGCGGTTACCCAGGTCTCCAACGTGCTGGGGACGGAAAACCCGGTGGCAGAGATCGTCACAAAATCCCATCGGGCGGGCGCAAAGGTGCTGATTGACGGCGCCCAGGCGGTGATGCACCACGCGGTTGACGTCCAGGCGCTGGACTGCGATTTCTACGTGTTCTCAGGCCATAAGCTTTACGGGCCGACCGGGATTGGCGTGCTGTACGTGAAGGAAGACATCCTGCAGGCGATGCCGCCGTGGGAAGGGGGCGGGTCGATGATCGCCACCGTCAGCCTGACGGAAGGCACCACCTATGCCCGCGCGCCGTGGCGTTTTGAGGCGGGCACGCCCAACACCGGCGGGATTATCGGCCTGGGCGCGGCGGTCTCTTACGTCTCTGCAATCGGCCTTGACGCCATTCAGGAGTACGAACAGCTGCTGATGCACTATGCGCTGGCGGAGCTTGCCAGCGTACCGGATCTGACCCTCTACGGGCCTGCTAACCGGCAAGGCGTGATTGCGTTTAATCTTGGGAAGCATCACGCCTATGACGTGGGCAGTTTCCTCGATAATTACGGCGTGGCGGTCCGTACCGGGCACCACTGCGCCATGCCGCTGATGGCGTTTTACCAGGTACCGGCCATGTGCCGCGCGTCGCTGGTGATGTACAACACAACGGAAGAGGTCGACAGGCTGGTGGCGGGGCTTAAGCGCATTCACCAGCTGCTGGGCTAACGGAGAGGCATACGATGGCGGAACTGCCGGACAAAGATAAACTGCTGCGCAACTTCTCGCGTTGCGCAAACTGGGAAGAGAAGTATCTGTATATCATTGAGCTGGGACAGCGCCTGCCCCCGCTCGGTGAAGAGGCGCATAGCCCGGAGAATAGCATTCAGGGCTGTCAGAGCCAGGTGTGGATTGTGATGGCGCAGTCGGATGACGGCACTATCGAATTACGCGGCGACAGCGATGCGGCCATTGTTAAAGGGCTTATTGCGGTCGTCTTTAGCCTTTACCAGCAGATGTCGGCGCAGGATATTGTCGCGTTCGATGTCCGCCCGTGGTTTGAAAAAATGGCCCTGACCCAACACCTCACCCCGTCCCGTTCCCAGGGGCTGGAAGCGATGATTCGCGCCATTCGCGCCAAAGCTGCAATCCTTAGCTAGACTTACAGAACAGCATTCATTCTGTTTCGCGAGGTGGTTCCCGCCTCGCTGGTTTTTCAGCTTTCTGGCGTTCTGTCAGTGAATAAGGAATCTCAGCATGAAGCGCGCGTCTCTCATCACTCTTTTACTCCTCAGTTCGCTCGGTGCCCTTAATTCGGCCCGCGCGATGGACTATCCGCTGCCGCCCGCAGGCAGTCGCCTGATTGGGCAAAATCAAACCTACACGATACAGGAAGGGGATAACAAGCTGCAGACCATTGCCCGCCGGTTTAACACGGCGGCGCAGGTGATTCTGGAAACCAACAATACCATTGCGCCGGTCAACCCCGCGCCGGGAACCGTTATTACCATTCCATCGCAGATGCTGCTGCCGGACACGCCGCGCGAGGGTATAGTGGTGAACCTCGCAGAGCTGCGGCTCTACTACTTCCCGCCGGGAGAAAACATCGTTCAGGTTTTCCCGCTCGGCATTGGCCAGCTGGGGCTGGAAACGCCGGTGACGACCACGCGCGTGAGCCAGAAAATCCCTAACCCGACCTGGACACCCACGCCAGGCATTCGCGCTCGCTCTCTCGAGCAGGGAATTAAGCTGCCGCCAGTTGTGCCTGCTGGGCCAAACAACCCGCTGGGACGCTTTGCGCTGCGTTTAGGCGTGGGCAATGGGGAATATCTTATCCACGGCACCAGCGCGCCGGACAGCGTTGGCCTGCGGGTCAGCTCGGGCTGTATGCGGATGAATGCCCCGGACATTAAAGCCCTGTTCGAACAGGTGCGGGTGGGCACGCGGGTGCAGATTATCAATGAACCGGTGAAGTTTTCCGTGGAGCCGGATGGGAAGCGCTATATTGAGGTCCACCGCCCGCTGGCGCAGGTTGAGGGAGAAAACCCGCAGGTCTCGCCCATTACCCATTCCGCAGACTTTGCGACCTTTGTTTCTCAGGCGGGAAGCGATAAGGCACTGATTGAGAAAGCCCTGTCACGTCGTGCCGGGATCCCGGTTGTCGTGTCGTCCGGCAGCAGCCCGTCGGCCAGCAATAGCGTATTGTCGGTGCAGAACAGTCGCGTATCTGCCGCGGTAGCGGAAGAGGAAGGGGAGAAGGTGACGCAGTAGCCGTGTAATGCAGGCAAAAAAAAATGGCGCACAATGTGCGCCATTTTATTAACAGGTACTATTACTTACGGTATTTAGTAGCCTGGTTGTCCAGACGCTGGTTAGCGCGAGCTGCGTCGTCTTTAGCAGCCTGAACGTCGGAACGGATTGCGTTCACGTCGTTGCTCAGCTGGTCAACTTTAGCGTTCAGAGTCTGAACGTCAGAAGACAGCTGATCGATTTTAGCGTTGCTGGAGCAACCAGCCAGCAGAGTAGAACCCAGGATTACCGCGCCCAGTACCAGTTTAGTACGATTCATTATTAATACCCTCTAGATTGAGTTAATCTCCATGTAGCGTTACAAGTATTACACAAAGTTTTTTGGGTTGAGAATATTTTTTTGATGGGAATACACCTATTTTTGATCGTTCGCTCAAAGAAGCATCGAATCGGCCCTTTTTGAGCAAAAATCTATGTAAAAAAAGGCATTTATCATCGGATTCATCTTAGATAATTCGCAATTAAATAGAAAAACCCGATTTGCAATCTGAATGACTTTGGCTAATGCCGGGAATAAAAAAAGCGCCCATTGGGCGCTTTTTATCAAAATTAATGCGTTCCTGAATTATTACAGCACGTGAACGGATGCCGTATTGGTCGTTCCGCTTGGTACCAGCGCACCTGAAACCATCACCACAACGTCGCCTTTCTGTGCCAGACCGCTTTCCAGAGCCAGCGCTTTACCCTGAATGTAGAAATCGTCAGTAGAGGCGATCTCTTTGACCAGGTGGGCCACAACGCCTTTGCTCAGCACCAGCTGACGCGCGGTGGTTTCGTTGGTGGTCAGGGCCAGGATAGTGGCATCCGGGAAGTATTTACGCACTGCACGTGCAGATTTACCGCCCTGAGTTGCAACCACAATCAGCGGTGCTTCCAGTTTCTCAGCGGTTTCTACCGCACCGCGGCAGACTGCTTCGGTGATGCGCAGCTTGCGGCTGTCGTTGTTGAAGTCCAGACGGCTGGTCATCACGCGGTCGGTACGTTCGCAGATGGTCGCCATGATGCCGACCGCTTCCAGCGGATATTTCCCTTTGGCGGATTCGCCGGACAGCATAACGGCATCGGTGCCGTCGAGGATGGCGTTAGCCACATCGCCTGCTTCTGCGCGGGTTGGGCGTGGGTTTTTGATCATGGAGTCCAGCATCTGCGTGGCGGTGATAACCACTTTACGCGCGCGCACACACTTCTCGATCATCATCTTCTGCGCGAAGATCACTTCTTCAACCGGGATTTCAACGCCCAGGTCACCACGTGCAACCATGATGCCGTCAGACGCTTCGAGGATTTCGTCGAAGTTGTTCAGGCCTTCCTGGTTTTCGATTTTGGAGATGATCTGGATCTTCTCGCCGCCGTGCGCTTTCAGGTGCTCACGGATCTCAACCACGTCGGAACGCTTACGGATGAAGGACGCTGCAACGAAGTCAACGCCCTGTTCGCAACCGAAGATCAGGTCCTGTTTGTCTTTTTCAGCCAGTGCTGGCAGCGCGATAGAAACGCCCGGCAGGTTAACGCCTTTGTTTTCGCCCAGGTCGCCGTTGTTCAGCACTTTACAGATAACCTTGTTACCTTCGATCGCGGTGACTTCCATACCGATCAGACCATCGTCGACCAGCACGGTGTTGCCGACGGACAGATCGCTGGTGAAGCCTTCGTAGGTCACGGCAACGATTTCGCTGTTACCCACAACGGATTTGTCGGTAGTGAAGGTGAAGGTCTGACCCGCTTTCAGAGAGACGTCGTTGCCGCCTTCCAGCTTGATGGTACGGATTTCAGGACCTTTGGTATCCAGCAGGATGGCGGCTTTTTTACCGGTCTTGCTCATCACGTTGCGCAAGTTCTGGATGCGCTGGCCGTGTTCAGCGTAATCGCCGTGGGAGAAGTTCAGACGCATCACGTTCATGCCGGCGTCCAGCATTTTGCTCAGCATCTCTTCAGATTCGGTTTTCGGGCCGATAGTACAAACAATTTTCGTCTTTTTCATGACAGTCTTAGTCTTTAAGTTGGGAAGGATATGGAAATCTCGCTCCGGGGGCGCACCGCCGCGGAGTCAAACCTGTGTTGCAAAAGAGTATATGACACGCACTAAGGATAGGAGACATCAAATGAGCGTGCAGAAGAAAGTGTGCCTGAGTGACAGCCCAACGAAGGAGAGGAGAAGTTGTACGTTGTTTTTTGTATTCCAAGCGCTGAAACCATTCACCAGGGATTTGGCGCGCATTATACGCTGATTTTAGGATAAAAGGAAAATGGAAACGGTGTTTCAGAAATAATCTGTGCAGTTTCACATAATATTGTTATCAAGGCGTTAAGCCATGATGACAACTTATGGCGGCAGGGGATTGACCTGCCGCAAATTGCTTATTTTTGCAGCGCCTGACTGAGGTCGGCAATCAGGTCTTTGGGATCCTCAATCCCCACGGACAGACGGATCAGCTGCGGCACAATGCCGTTTGCCAGCCGCTGCTCCAGCGGAATTGACGCGTGCGTCATGCTGTAAGGCTGGCTCACCAGACTTTCCACGCCGCCCAGGCTTTCCGCGAGGGTGAACAACTTCAGGCTGCGGATCACCTCCGTGGCGCGTTGCGCATCGCCTTTTACCACCACGGAAATCATCCCACCGGGCAGCGCCATCTGCGTGCGGGCAAGCTGATACTGCGGATGCGATTCCAGGCCGGGATAGAACACCTTTTCCACCAGAGGATGCTGCGCCAGCCATTGCGCAATCGCCAGCGCGTTGCTGCTGTGCTTTTCGACCCTTAGCGAGAGCGTGCGAATACCGCGCAGGGTCAGGAAGCTGCTGAACGGATCCAGGACGCCGCCCACCGCGTTCTGCAGATAGCCGAGCCTGTCCGCCAGCGCGGGGTTATCTCCGACAATCGCCAGTCCGGCCACCACGTCGGAATGTCCGTTCAGGTATTTGGTGGCGGAGTGCACCACGATATCGAAACCGGACTCCAGCGGACGGTGGATCACCGGCGATGCGAAGGTGTTATCCGCCACGCTGATGACGTTATGACGACGGGCAATCGCCGCGATGGCCGCCAGATCGGCTAACTTCAGCAGCGGGTTGGTTGGCGTTTCGACCCAGACCATACGGGTATCCGGGCGGATGGCGGCCTCAAGCCCGGCTAAATCGTCCGGTTTAACCCAGCTGACCTGCAGGCCGGTGCTGCGCTTGCGCACGTTTTCAATCAGGCGATACGTCCCGCCGTAAACGTCATCAATGGCGACGATGTGGCTGTCTTTATCCAGCAGTTCGAGCACCGTTGAGATAGCCGCGAGCCCGGAGGCGAAGGCGTAGCCGCGCGTGCCGCCTTCCAGTTCGGCAATGGCGGTTTCCAGCGCATGGCGGGTGGGGTTGCCGCTGCGGGAATACTCATAGCCGGTATGCTCGCCGGGTGACGGTTGCGCAAACGTCGAGGTGGCGTAAATCGGCGGCATGACGGCGCCGTGCTGGTCGTTAAACTCGCCGCTGTGTACGCTCAGGGTGGCCAGGTTTTTCATCATCTGTTCCTTTATTGCTGAAGACGGTTGCGCCAGGCGGTCAGAACGTCGCTGCGCGTAATCAGACCGAGAAAACGGTCGTTGTCATTAATCACGGCCACCAGGCCGCGGTCGAAGATGGCGTGCAGGGCGCTCTCCGGGGCTCGTTTATCAAGAAACTCGACCTGACGCGTCATGGCTGCCGTCACCGGGAGCGCGAAGCGATCGCCGTCGCCGCCGATATGCCGCAGGAGATCCCACTCGTCGATAATGCCCACCACCTTGCCGTTATCCAGCACCGGCAGCTGGGAGATGTCGTACAGGCGCATGCGTGCCAGTACGGTGGAAAGCGTGTCGTCCGGGGCGGCGGTCACGGTGGCACCTTCATCGTGGCGCAGAGCGATGTAGTCGGAGAGATCGCCGGCCTGAGGGCGCGTGATGAGCCCCTGCTGGCGCATCCAGTCATCGTTGAACATCTTCGAGAGATATTTATTTCCGCTGTCGCAGGCGAAGGTCACCACGCGTTTCGGCGTGGTCTGCGCCTGGCAATACTTCAGGGCCGCCGCCAGCAGCGTTCCGCTGGAGGAACCTGCCAGAATGCCTTCCGTTTTCAGCAGATCCCTCGCGGTGGTGAAGGCTTCACGGTCGGTGATGCGCCAGGCGCGATTCACCCCTTCGATATGGGCCAGAGGGGGAATAAAGTCTTCGCCAATCCCCTCAACCAGCCACGAGCCCGCGTCGTGGTAGCGTCCGGTCTCTACCTGGTCGGCCAGAACAGATCCGGCCGGGTCAGCCAGCACAAACTCCGTGTGCGGAGAGTGCTCGGCGAACCACGCCTGCAGGCCGCCCAGCGTACCGCCTGAGCCGACGCCCACCACGATGGCGTCGATCTTGCCGTCGAGCTGTTCATAGAGTTCCGGCGCCGTGGTGGTGCGGTGCGCCAGCGGGTTGGCTTCGTTGTTGAACTGGTCGATGTAAAACGCGCCGGGCAGTTCGTTCGCCAGACGCTGGGCGTAATCCTGGTAATAGGCGGGATGGCCCTTGTTGACGTCGGAGCGGGTCAGCACCACCTGAGCACCCAGCGCGCGCAGGTGGAAAATCTTCTCGCGACTCATTTTGTCCGGCACCACCAGGATCAGCGAGTAGCCTTTCTGGGCGGCGATCAGGGCCAGGCCGAGGCCGGTATTGCCCGCCGTGGCCTCAATAATCGTGCCGCCCGGCTGCAGCTGGCCGGTGCGCTCCGCTTCGTTAATCATCGACAGCGCAACGCGATCCTTAATCGAACCGCCCGGATTTTGGTTTTCCAGCTTCAGAAACAGCGAGCAGGGACCGGTATCAAGCTTGTGCAGCTGAATAAGCGGGGTACGACCAATCAGTTCGGTGACGGAGTGATAAATCGTCATGATGTTTTCCTTTCTGGATGTCATGACGGGATGATAGGGCGGTGAAATTTTCGCAATAAAGAACCATTCACTGCGGTTTAGAACAAAAAAGAATATAAATGCCATTTATGGATGGCAGGATAGCAAGACGTAAAGTTGTCTGGATGTGAGGATGGCTATATCGGCACGAAATGCTGCAAAAATGACCGTTTTTCGCGCGTATCAGCCGGCAGATATGCATCCGGCAGATAATCATTGCTGAAATTGGTCTAAATGCTTTACCCCCTGTAAATCCGCCATTTATTTCCGAAAGTTATAACAAATTCTTTTTTGTTCATTTAAAAGCTGATAACGCCTGTTTACTATCGTTTGGACATCCATACTGCTAAACCGCCAAGGGCGGCACGGATAACGAATAAGAATGATTGTACTGAGCAATATTTCGAAGATTTTTGACAACGGAAAGGTGGCACTCACTGCCGTTGATAACGTCAATTTGACGATAGCACAGGGACAAATTTACGGGATTATCGGTTACAGCGGGGCAGGTAAAAGCACGCTGATTCGTCTGCTCAACGGTCTGGAAAAACCGAGCAGCGGCAGCGTCACCATTAACGGACAGGACATTTCGGCGGCAAAAGGCGAAGCGCTGCGTCAGGCCCGCCTGAAGATCAGCATGGTGTTTCAGCACTTCAACCTGCTGTGGTCGCGCACGGTGAGCGAAAACATTGCGTTCTCGATGCAGATTGCCAGCGTGCCGAAAGCAAAAATCACCGCCCGCGTTGCGGAGCTGGTGGAGCTGGTTGGCCTGAAGGGGCGTGAGAATGCGTACCCGTCCCAGCTGAGCGGCGGGCAAAAGCAGCGCGTTGGTATTGCCCGTGCCCTGGCGAACAATCCTGACGTGCTGCTGTGCGATGAAGCCACCTCCGCGCTTGATCCGCAGACCACCGATCAGATACTCGATCTGCTGCTGGATATTAACCGCCGCTTCAGGCTCACCATCGTGCTGATCACCCACGAGATGCACGTGGTGCGCAAAATCTGCGACCGCGTGGCGGTGATGGAGAACGGTAAAGTGGTGGAAGAGGGCGACGTGCTGAGCGTCTTTACCCACCCGCAGCAGCCGATTACCCAGCAGTTTGTCCGCCAGGTAAGCCAGTACGCCGAGGAAGAAACCTTCAATACCGAGCTGGCAAACGATCTGGAAGGTACGGTCATCAGGCTGACCTTTACCGGGCACAGCACGCATAAGCCGATCGTGGGTGAACTGACCCTGCGCTACGGCCTGCCGTTTAACATCCTCCACGGGAAAATGACGCAAACCGCCCACGGCGTTTTCGGGCAACTCTGGGTCCACGTCGTGGCATCTGATGAACAACTGAACAATATCCTCGCCGACCTGCAGCACAGCGATATTGAAGGCGAGGTAATTAAACATGGCTGAGAATCTCTTTCCGCACCTCAAGTGGGATCAGCTCTGGGCGGCGACGCTGGAGACGCTGTACATGACCGCGCTTTCCGGCGTGGCGACCTTTATCCTGGGCATCGTGCTGGGTCTGGCGCTGTTTTTAACCGCGCGCGGCGGGCTGTTCCACAACCGCACGGTCTACAGCGTCATTTCGATCGTGGTGAACGTGTTCCGCTCGATTCCGTTCATCATTCTGATTGTCCTGCTGATCCCGTTCACCAAGACCGTCGTTGGCACCATTCTTGGGGCCAACGCGGCGCTGCCGGCGCTGATTGTCGGCGCCGCACCGTTCTACGCACGCCTGGTGGAAATCGCCCTGCGTGAAGTGGATAAAGGCGTGATAGAAGCGACGCGCTCGATGGGCGCACGGCTGAGCACGCTCGTGTTTCGGGTTTTACTGCCGGAATCATCACCTGCACTGGTATCGGGTATTACGGTGACGCTGATTGCGCTGGTGAGCTACAGCGCAATGGCCGGGGTGATTGGCGCCGGTGGTTTGGGAAATCTGGCTTATCTGGAAGGATTCCAGCGCAACCATGGTGACGTCACGCTGGTGGCAACGGTGACCATTCTGATCATCGTTTTCATTATCCAGTTCTGCGGCGATGTCATTACTTCATTGTTAGACAAAAGATAATCTCTAAAAACACACAGGAACCCCATCATGAAAAAAACACTGACACTGATCGCCGCCGCAACCCTGAGCGCCCTGAGCTTTGCCTCCTGGGCCGACACGCTGACCGTTGGCGCATCTAACACGCCGCATGCGGAAATTCTGGAGCAGGCAAAGCCGATTCTGGCGAAGCAGGGTATCGACCTGGAAATCAAACCGTTCCAGGACTATATTCTGCCGAACACCGCCCTGGCGGGTCATGACATCGACGCGAACTATTTCCAGCACATTCCTTACCTGAACAGCGTGCTGAAGGATCATGCGGGCGATAAAGACTACGACTTCGTCAGTGCAGGCGCGATCCACATTGAGCCTATCGGCATCTACTCTAAAAAATACAAGTCGCTGAAAGACCTGCCGGAAGGGGGCAAAATCATCATGCGTGACGCGGTTTCTGAAGAGGGGCGCATTCTCTCCATCTTTGAGAAAGAGGGCGTGATCAAGCTGAAGCCGGGCATTGATAAAGTGACCGCGCGCATCAGCGACATCGTTGAGAACCCGAAAAAGCTGAAGTTTACGCCTAACGTGGAAGCGTCCCTGCTGCCGCAGATGTACAACAACAACGAAGGCGACGCGGTGGTCATTAACGCCAACTACGCCATTGACGCGGGTCTGGATCCGGTTCACGACCCGATTGCGGTTGAGAGCGGTGAAAATAACCCGTACGCCAACATCATTACCGTGCATCGCGGTGACGAGAAGAAGAAAGATATTGTCGCGCTGGTGAACGTGCTGCACTCCAAAGAGATTCAGGACTGGATCCGCACCAAGTACAAAGGCGCGGTCATCCCGGTAAATAACTAATTTACTGATTTTACTGATGAAGCCCGGCGAGTCTCTCGCCGGGCTTCTTTTTTGTATCCGGCAGGAGAATCATTTAAGCTCAACGTTTACTAGGCAATGGAGTGATGACGATGGGTAACGTGACCAAAGATGAAGCGCTGTATCAGGAGATGTGCCGGGTGGTCGGAAAGGTGGTGCTTGAGATGCGTGATTTAGGGCAGGAGCCAAAGCATATTGTCATTGCCGGGGTACTGCGTACCGCGCTGGCGAACCAGCGCGTGAAACGCAGTGCATTGACAACCGAGGCAATGGAAACGGTGGTTAAAGCGCTGGCCGGGTAAGGTGCCAGCGTTTTGCAAGCTGCTCGAGCGAGCAGCAGAGCAGGTAGTAGACCACGCCCGTAAAGATAAAAATGGCCGCCGGGTAGATTTGCACCCGGTTGTTGACCTGTCCCGCCACCGTGGTCAGCTCCGGGACGTTGACGATAAACGCCAGCGACGTATCCTTCAGCAGGCTGATAAAAATCCCCACCAGAGACGGCAGAATATTCCTCAGCGCCTGCGGCAGCAGCACGCGCAAGAGGATTTGCCGGGTGCTGAACCCCTGAGACAGCGCCGCCTCGTGCTGCCCGGACGGCAGCGCGTTAAGCCCGGCGAGCACCGAGTGCATCACGGTTGCCGCGGTAAACCAGGCCAGCGCCAGCGTGACGGTCAGCGCCCCCGGCAGATCGCCTCCGGTCATAAGCGGCAGGAGATACCACATCCAGAAAATCACGAAGATGAGCGGGATCCCGCGAATCAGCTCTGCCCACAAAAAGAGGGCTTTTCGCACAAGCCCGGTAAAACGCCAGGCCAGACACGCGAGCACTATCCCTCCGGGCAGCGCGATGACGGCGGCCCCGGCCGCCATCATTAAGGAGAGCAACACGCCACCCGGTTCACCCGTTGCCGCGCGTCCCCACAGCAGATAATCGAGGTTATCGGTAATGACGTTAAGTCCGGCAATCATGTTTTTCACTCCCTGTGTTGGCGACGTTTGGACGCTGACGTTTCGCCTGAGGTCCAAGGCGAACCAGCACCATCCCCATGACCAGGCCGGTCAGCAGGTAGAGTGCGGTACCAAGGGTAAAGGCCTCCAGCGCGTGCGCGTTATAGCTCTCAATCTGCCTGACCTGATAGGTCAGCTCGGCAAAGCCAATCCCGCTGGCGAGCGAGGAGAGCTTCATCAGATTGAGGTACTGGCCCACGACCGGCTGCCAGGCGTTGGCAAGCCCCTGCGGCAGCAGGATGTAACGAAACAGACGCCACGCGGAGAAACCCTGAGCGAGCGCCGCCTCCCGCTGTCCGGCAGGCACGGAGCGTAACCCCGACTCCACCTCTTCGATTAAAAACGCCGAGGTAAACACGCCCAGCCCCCAGGCAGAACATAAAAATTCGGGCGTAAACCACCAGACGTCGCCGGGCAAAATGGACCAGCTGTGATCCGCGTTGACCACGTCGCGAAACGCCTGCGGCAGCCCGTTCCAGGCGGCAAAATACCAGAACAGAAGCTGCACCAGCAGCGGCGTATTGCGAAACAGCGACACCCAGCCGCTGACGACCGCGTTCCCGAGTCGTCCGCCGGAAAGGCGCAGGAGCATAAAGAGCAGGGCGAGCAGGCTGGCCAGCATCATCCCGGCAAGCGTTACCCACAGGGTGGTGAGAAATCCGGAGAGTATCCACTGCAGAGGCTGTCCGGTCAGTACTCCCTGCCAGTCGAGCGCGGGCATTACGGATGCTCCTGATGCAGCGGGTCGAGCACTTTTTGCAGGAACCGCTGCGCGCGCGGATGCGATGGCTGACTGAAAAACTGTGCCGGTGGCGCGGTTTCCAGAATTTGCCCGCCGTCGATAAAAACAATCCGGTCGGCAATTTCCCGGGCAAACTGCATCTCGTGGGTCACGACAATCATGGTGATCCCGCTGTGGGCGAGGGCTTTCATTACGTACAGCACTTCACCAATCATCTCCGGATCCAACGCGGAGGTGGGTTCATCGAACAGGATGATTTGCGGTGAAGAGGCCAGGGCGCGGGCAATCGCCACGCGCTGCTGCTGTCCACCAGAAAGCTCTGCCGGGAAATGGTGAGCTTTTTCCAGCATGCCGACCTTCTCCAGCAGGGCCAGCGCACGCTCGTGGGCGGGCTGTGGCTTCCAGCCGTGAACGTGTTCCAGGGCCAGGGTGATGTTCTGGCTGGCGGTGAGATGGGCGTAGAGATTGAACTGCTGGAACACAAATCCCACGCGGCTGCGCAGCTGACGCAGCCCGGTCCCGGAAAGCGTTCCGGTAGGCTTGTTGTCGACCAGGATCTCCCCGCCGCTCAGGGTTTCAAGCTGGTTAATAAGGCGGATCAGGGTAGATTTTCCGGATCCCGACGGGCCGAGGATAGCAACCACTTCCCCCGGCGTGATGGTGAGATTAATGTCGTTTAAAACCTGATGGTCGCCGTAGCGTTTCTCCACATGACGAAATTCGACGCTGGCCTGTTCCAGATGTGAAAAATCCGCGGCACCGGCCGCGGAGTGTGAAAATAAACCTGAGAGCATAATTATCTGGCTTCTATTTTAAAGGCGCGAGGCTGTGGTGCTGGGGTGCCTGGACCAAACCAGACGTCGTAGATTTTTGCCGCCTGACCGCTCTTCTCAAGATTAATCAGCTCGTCGTTAACGGCCTTCAGCAGCGCGGTTTCCCCTTTTTTCACCCCCACGCCAATCTCTTCTTTACTGAGCAGATCGGGCAGGATTTTGAAGTTGGCTTTGTCCGGTGCCTGCGCCAGCAGGCCGGCCAGAATGGTGCTGTCCTGAGTGATGGCCTGTACGTTGCCATTGCGCAGCGCCGTCAGCGCCAGGGGAATATCGTCATAAGAGAGCACGCGGGACTGCGGGAAACGCTGGTGCAGCGCCTGCTCGCCCGTTGTGCCTTTGACCGCGCCAATGCGCGCCCGGCTATAGTCATCAAGCTTGTCCGGTGATTTCGCCGGCACCAGGAACTGTTGGCCGGTGACGAAGTAAGGCGTTGAGAAATCAATCACCTGTGCGCGTTCCGGGGTGATAGTGATATCCGCCACGATCAGATCGGCTTTCCCGGACTGCAGAAGAGGAATACGGTTGGCCGGATTGGTGGCAACCAGCTCAAGCTTCACGCCGAGCGATTTGGCCAGCGCCCTGGCAAAGTCCACGTCATAACCCACGATTTCATGCGTTTTAGCATCAATCGAGCCAAACGGCGGGTTGGCGTCAAAGGTGGCCACTTTCACCACACCTGCTGCCTTAATATCCGCCAGCTGATCGGCCTGCGCCTGTACTGAAAGCAGGCTGCCCGCCGCCAGTAATCCCAGAACCAGTGCCCGTTTGTTAAACCCTTTCATTTTTGCTGCCATAGTCATCCGCCATCCCGTTGTTTTTGTTTTACCCCGCTACGCTCCCATAAGGGAAAGCTATCGCCAAATAAGAAATCGTTCTTAGCTATGAGCAAAAAAGCATTAGTGAACAAGGTGTTAATGAAGAGTAAAAAAGGACAGGGCGCTATTTGCAGATCCTGCACATCAACAGTGGATTTTGGTATTTCACCCGCGCGACGTTTGGGTGTTTAACTGAGATCAGACACGGCGAGAGAGGGTAAGACGATGAAAAAATGGATCAGCACGTTACGGCGGTTTTTTGCGACCCGACCAGTGAATGCGGAGAACAGCGCGCAACGTGTTCTTGAGTCAATCCTGCCCGTCGCCAGCCTGTATGGCGTGGACGTTGCGAACATTGACCCGGAGTGGTTCCATGATAAAACGTCACGCTGAACTGCGCCGCACGCGCGAAATGTACTGGAATGAGCTGTGCGTGACGTTTAAAGAGTGAAATAAAAAAGCACCGGTTTCCCGGTGCTTTTTTATTAGATTTTGCAGGCATCGCCGCAGTCGTCGTCGGCGACAAGCGCCTGGGCTTTTTTATCCGCGTCGTCCAGACGTTCCGCATTACGCTCTTCTGCTTCATCCAGACCGCTGAAGACTAAGTTATCGAGATCAATTTCCATGTGGCACCTGCTCTGTTCAGTTTTTGATACTGGCACAGTATAGGGCAAAAAAAGCCGGCAATGTACCTCGCAGCACATAAGGATAATCCCTGCCATACTCAGTGCTTTATCGCTGAGGAGCGCACATGATTACCCTCTGTAAAACCTGTGGAACCGCCTACGATGCGCAGCCGGACAGCTGCCCTGTTTGCGAGGATGAACGCCAGTATGTGCCCGCCACGGGCCAGGCGTGGACCGAACTCGACACCGTTACCGCCACGCATACCAACAAATGGCAGCTGCTGGCGCCGCGGCTGTTCGGGATCAAAACGGTTCCGGCGTTTGCCATCAACCAGCGGGCGCTGCTGCTGCAAACGTCCCACGGCAATATTCTCTGGGACTGCATCGCCAACCTCGATCCCGCAACCAAAACGCTCATCGCCGCCCTCGGCGGCATCAGCGCGATAGCGATTTCCCATCCGCACTATTACACCACCATGCAGGAATGGGCCGCGGCGTTTGATGCGCCTGTCTATCTGCACGCCAGCGACAGAGAGTGGGTGATGCGCCGCAGCCCGGCCATTCATTTCTGGGAGGGAGATGCGCTGGAGATTTTCCCGTCGGTCACCCTGCTGCGTTTGGGCGGTCATTTTGCCGGCGGAACGGTGCTGCACTGGCAGGAGGAGGGCGGGGTATTGCTGGTGGGCGATATTTTGCAGGTCACGCCGGGTAAAGACGCCGTGTCGTTTATGTGGAGCTACCCGAACTATCTGCCGCTCCCGGCCCGCGCCGTGGCGTCGGTCGTGAGTCATCTGGAAGGCAGATCGTTTGAACGTCTTTACGGCGCGTTCGAAGGGCAGAACATCCTCGCCAGCGCGGACGAGATTGTGCAGCGGTCGGGCCAGAAATATATTGCTTGTCTGAAGTGAAGCGCGGTGGGTAAACTTTACGAGTGTGATCGCGATCATACCTAAACGAAAACAGATAAAAGAGACATTGCTATGCAACATATCATTGAAGGTTTTCTCAGCTTTCAAAAAGAGATTTTCCCGCAACGTAAAGAACTCTTCCGCAGTTTAGCGTCCAGCCAGAATCCCAAAGCGCTGTTCATCTCATGCTCCGACAGCCGTCTGGTCCCGGAACTGGTCACCCAGCAGGAGCCGGGACAACTCTTTGTCATTCGTAATGCTGGCAACATTGTGCCGCCGTTCGGTCCGGAGCCAGGCGGCGTGTCCGCAACCATCGAATACGCCGTTGTAGCGCTGGGCGTCACGGATATCGTGATTTGCGGTCACTCCAACTGCGGTGCAATGAAGGCGATTGCCGATAACGCAAACCTGGAGCCGATGCCGGCCGTGTCACACTGGCTGCGCTACTCCGACGCGGCGAAAGCCGTGGTAGAGAAGAAAACCTGGGATAAACCGATCGATAAGGTCAACGCGATGGTGCAGGAGAACGTGTTTGCGCAGCTGAGCAACATTAAGACCCATCCGTCCGTTGCGGTGGGCCTGCGTAATAATTCCATCCGCCTGCACGGCTGGGTGTACGACATTGAAAGCGGCGAAATTCTCGCGCTGGATAAAGGCACGAAAACCTTCGTTTCGCTGTCTGAAAACCCGGAAGTCTTCTTCGAGTAATCCGCAACAGCAGGGCATGGAAGCCCTGTCAGTCCTCCGTATACGTTAATCTCCGCCGCAATCCCGACGCGGGTCTTTCCGCCGCCTTCGCCATGGCTTTCGCAATTTCCGCACACTCCGCCAGCCCCTGAACGAAGGGACGATCGTGCATCAGCCACGGTATTGCGCCGAAGGCGATGCGCCCGCGAACGGCGTCAGGCGCGTTCAGGGTATAATCTTCGCCGACGTCGGGTATCTCTTCGCCCGTGGCCTCCAGCTGTTTACGCAGCGTCGGAAAGGGTAGATCTCTCGTTTTGAGCGGCTTTTGCCCGCGCGCGTCAATAAAAACGTCGAAACGGTAAGCGGTCTCTTTTGTGGTGATCACCGTTCGATCGCTGCCAATATCCAGCGTGTAATCGTCTCCGAGCGCCGCTACGCTAATGATGCCGGCTTCGCGAAGCGCGAGCAGCCTGCGGATCGACTGCGGAGGAATGGCCGCATAGTTATCGATAAATACCCGCGCCAGCCCGTGTTTGAAGCGCCTGGCGTCTCGCTCGTCAAGATGGGGCACGATCGCCTGGACCACTTCATGCAGCCGAAGCACGGTATAGCGCCAGGCCACGGTGCGGCGCTCGCGCTTATTTTTCTCCACTTCATTCAGGTTATCTTCTGCCCAGGTGAAGGGGCCGTGCCGTTTACGATCCTCAAACCAGGCCTCACGAATGCTGTCCGCGTTAAGCGTATGCAGCGAAATTTTCTCGCACCACGTCGGGTCGGCAAGCTGCAGCTCTTTGACCATCAGGGTGAAGATGCGGTCGAGCAGGCCATCCGATCCTTTGGCAATCTCGCTTTCGACCACGCGTTCGGTCAACACCGACAACGGTTCGTAAGGAATAGGGCAGTAAAAATCAGCTTCCGGCAGTATGCCCGTCCGGGAGATCAGGACAATCTTCAGCGCGTCGCTGCCTTTATCCAGCACGAACCTATCGTCGCGAAAGGCACCGTGCTGCATCACGACCGCCATCGCCGCGTCGAGACCGCTCAGGGATGTCCCCATAATGCCAACGCGGCAGGGAGGAATACTGGCATCCATCAGGCCGGACCAGGGGCTTGGGAAGAACGTTCGCGTGGCTTCATCCTCTTCTGGCCAGACGTGGCCGGTGGCGATCGCCGCAAGGTCGAAGCGTTCAGGAAAGGCGCTGCCGTTGACGGAGAGCGTGACGCCTTCTTTGTCGGGCGCGATATCGGTGACCCGGGCGGCTTCATGAACATCAACCTGAAATCCCCGCTTTTTCGCCTCTTTTACGATAGATCGGAAGCTGTCGCGAAAATACTCGCCCAGCAGGAGGCGGGGGAGGAACTGCCGGTCATGCAGGCGGGCTTTATCAACCTTAAAGCGCGCAAGATGGGCGTCGCTCTGGCCCTTAAGCCAGTCGAGGTAGGTCATAAAAATCGGCGGGATTTCAATGCTCGCGATATTTGCCAGCATCAGACGCGAGTTATCGTCGTCGTTATAGGGCATGCCTACGCCCGCTTCATCAGCTTGTTCAAACACGGAGATGGCAAGCGGCTGCGGGTTGTTCAGAAGCGCGTAAAAGGTATAAATCCCTGTTGGGCCGGAACCGATAATGGCGATTTTCTTCATCGACGGTCTTCCTGTTTTTTTCCATGAGGAAAGCGTAGCAGGAGAACAGTGATAAAAATGAAGGATTAGGAAAATTCAGGATATCAGAAGATGATTTGCACCATTTCAGGACTGAAATGGTGCGTCCGAGTGGACTCGAACCACCGACCCCCACCATGTCAAGGTGGTGCTCTAACCAACTGAGCTACGGACGCAGAATGGTGCGTTCAATTGGACTCGAACCAACGACCCCCACCATGTCAAGGTGGTGCTCTAACCAACTGAGCTATGAACGCAACGTGTTGTCGGTGACAACGGGGACGAATATTAGCGGCACAGCATCGAGGTGGCAAGAGGGAAAATGCAATTTTCTCTCTGATTTCACGCGATTGCTGTATTACCGCGCAAAGTGAAGAGAAAGTAGCCGCCGGGCGGCGGCTACTGCGTATTTAACGTGCAGCGCGTTGCAAAATGATCGTTGATGGCTGGCGCTGCAGGAAGCGCATGCGCATCATCATCATAATTGCCGCCGACGTCAGGCCGATGATAAAGCCCATCCAGAACCCGGCAGGCCCCATGCGGTCAACCACCAGATCGGTCAACGCCAGAATATAGCCACACGGCAGACCCAGCACCCAGTAGGCGATGAAGGTGATAAAGAAGATGGAGCGCGTGTCTTTATATCCGCGAAGCACGCCGCTGCCAATCACCTGAATGGAGTCAGAAATTTGGTAAATCGCGGCCAGCAGCATCAGGTGCGAAGCCAGCGCGACCACCTCCGGGTTGTCGTTGTAGAGCAGGGCAATCTGCTCGCGTAGGGCAACGGTAAAGAGCGCCGTGCAGACCGCCATGCAGACGCCGACGCCCAGCCCGGTGCGGGCGGCCGTTTGCGCATCCAGCGTTGAGCCCTGGCCCAGGCGGAAGCCCACGCGAATCGTGACCGCCGCGGCCAGCGACATGGGCAGGACGAACATCAGGGAGCTGAAGTTGAGGGCAATCTGGTGACCGGCCACGTTCACAATGCCCAGCGGTGAGACCAGCAGGGCGACGACGGCAAACAGGGTCACCTCAAAGAACAGCGCGAGGGCAATCGGCAGCCCTAGCTGCACCAGACGCGTCATGATGTTCCAGTCCGGCGTGCTGAACCTGTTCTCGTTGCGAATATCGCGCATGGAACGGGCGCGTTTTACAAAAGCGATCATCGCGAAGAACATCACCCAGTAAACGGCGGCTGTTGCCACGCCGCAGCCAACGCCGCCCAGCTCCGGCATTCCGAAATGACCGTAAATAAAGACATAGTTCACCGGAATGTTGACCAGCAAACCGATAAAGCCCATCACCATGCCGGGCTTGGTTTTCGCCAGACCCTCACACTGGTTACGCGCCACCTGGAAAAAGAGATAGCCCGGCGCGCCCCACAGCAGCGCGCGCAGATAGCCCACGGCTTTATCCGCCAGAGCAGGATCAATGTTATGCATAGCGCGAATGATGTGGCCCGCGTTCCAGAGCACGACCATGATCAGCACGGAGACAAACCCGGCCAGCCAGAAACCCTGACGCACCTGATGGGCAATGCGCTCGCGGCGGCCCGAACCGTTGAGCTGAGCGATTACCGGAGTGAGCGCGAGCAGCAAACCGTGGCCGAACAGGATGGCCGGAAGCCAGATTGACGTGCCGATGGCCACCGCCGCCATGTCGGTGGCGCTGTAGCCGCCTGCCATTACCGTATCCACAAATCCCATTGCGGTCTGGGCCACTTGCGCGACGATCACGGGTATAGCCAGTGCCAATAACTGGCGCGCTTCATTCATGTACTTCTGCACGTGAACACCTTTATTTTGTAATTATTTGAAAGACTAAAAAAGCCGCCGAAACGGGCAGCAAGAAGAAGATGCAGGGGGGTGCCAGCTATTGTAGCGGGCTTTAGCTATTTATCTAGTGAAAAAATCGCCAGAAAATGCGCTCCGCTGGCAACCTCTTTTTCCAACTGTTATTGTGGTGGGATTAAACGGTGTTACCACCGTCCGGAAAAAACAGGAGTTGTAAGCATGTTTACTGGTATTGTACAGGGCACTGCCAAAGTGGTGTCCATTGATGAAAAACCTAATTTCCGTACGCATGTTGTAGAGCTGCCGGAATATATGCTTGATGGCATCGAAACCGGCGCGTCGATCGCGCATAACGGCTGCTGCCTGACCGTGACCGAAATTAACGGCAACCAGATTAGCTTTGATTTAATGAAAGAGACGCTGCGCATCACCAACCTGGGCGAGCTGGCGGTGGGCGATACCGTCAACGTTGAACGCGCGGCGAAGTTCAGCGATGAGATTGGCGGCCATCTGATGTCGGGGCACATCATGACCACCGCTGAAGTGGCGAAAATCGTCACCTCGGAAAATAACCGTCAAATCTGGTTTAAAATGCAGGATCCGTCATTAATGAAATACATCCTCTACAAAGGATTTATTGGCATTGACGGGATTAGCCTGACGGTGGGGGAAGTGACCCCAACGCGTTTTTGCGTGCATTTAATTCCTGAAACGCTGCAGCGTACTACGCTTGGCGCGAAAAAGCTGGGGCATCGCGTGAATATCGAAATCGATCCGCAAACCCAGGCGGTGGTGGATACGGTTGAGCGCGTTCTGGCGGCAAAAGAAGCCGCAATAATAAAGAGCGTAGAAGAAGAATAAAAAAATAACCCCGGCATACCCGTAATGCTGGTCACCCAAGGTGATCAGCATTCATTCTCGCTCTATATTACTGTGTTTTACTTTAGCTATATTAAACCGCTCTACAATATATATCTTCTTCGGTGAGTTCGCGATATGCTATTACAGGCTCAGGATCTCTGTCGCCTCCGGTTGACTGGTCCCAACCCGGCATCCCCTTCAGCCCCAGCGGATCAACCCATCCAACCGGATCCCCATTCGCATACGCATACCCGTTCAGTCCACCCGCCAGCCCCACCGGGTCAGGCGTGATATACCGTCCGTGGCACGGGTCGTAGTAACGGTGCAGATTGTAAAAGAGCCCGGTCTCGCGATCTTCATACTGGCCCGGCAGGCGCAGGCAGTTATCTGCCCCCTCAGCCAGCCAGGCCTCGTCCGTGAGGTTACCCCAGGCGAGCCGCTGTGCCCGCCAGACCGTTTTCCTCGCAGAGTCCACCAGCTGGCCATCAACGGTTTAGTCTGTGCTGGCATTTATACTTGTCCATAATGGCAGCATATTCGGTATTAAAACATTCACTTCGACAACATAAAAATTATTTTATATATTTTTGGGGATTGTCTCTTACTTGTTTCAAAAAATAATTTAACTTATTCTTGTCCTGAATAAGCTCCATGCTTTTACTCAAGCTTAATGGTATCTTTACTTCAAATAGTGCGGAGCTACCACACATTACATTAATGTGCCTGCCAACATTATCTTCGATAATTTCGTAGTTATATGGTTCTGAAATAATTATTGGCATCAATATTTCCTTTCTGTGTATGAGCCCTTGGGAATACTGTCTACAACGCCCTCTGGCATGCCTGTAGGCAACCTACCACCCGGCAACCATTGAGAGTTTGCACCAAACTCATTTCCTGCGGGGAATCTTAAATTCAGAGATGATGGGTGCTGAATGTCAATTATAGATAATACTCTTCCTTGCCAACTTCCAGCGTCTGATCCCGGTTCTCCAGAACACCTCAAGTTTCGGAGGGGTGTATTGTGCTGATGGCGGACGGTAACGAGGTACAGGAGCTGCGCGAGCAGCTTTATCAGGCTAAACAGGTGGTTAAGGGAATTAAAAACGGAATGTTTAGTGTATTGAACGGAGATTAAATAATAAAAAAGCCGGGAAGATGAGAAGATCTTTCCAGCTTTTTTATAAAATCACCACCATATAGGATAATTTAAAAATCCACTTTTTATAACTTCTAATACATCCTGAGATATCTCAACAGAATAACATACTGATATTTCAGACGTATCACCAGATTTTTTTATATCATTTAGTGATAGGGTGTAATGATTATTTTTTAATCTACTCAGGCAAAGTAAAACATTACCATCAATATCTAACAGAGATAACGTATCATCGTTATTTTTGATGGATAAAATAAAATCATCCAACGCCTTGCATGTTATCCAGACATTTCCGTCATAATTTAAAGAATATGATAAACAACTTACTGCTACGTGGAGTTTAAATTTAATTGACGGGATATGATCATCAAGATCAACTTCATCTAATGTTACCGTCAACGGTTCCCTAATCATAAACAACATATATCTACCCCATCGGATTTGCATGCATAACAGCAGGTAAGTCACCTGACTGGCGAGGCGGAGATAATTTTAACTCCCAGCCACCAACATTCATTAGCGCATCATATTTTATACCACCCGTTGTAGCTGAATCTAGGGCAGCCTGTAAGCCTCTCAACTATTCTTGAGAGGTTAATCTCACGGTATCAGGAATGTAATATTTTGCCTTATATTGTGCATATTCGGGGCTTTGTTGAATAAATCGAACTTTTGCTGAGTTGAAGGATCAGATCACGCATCTTCCCGACAACGCAGACCGTTCCGTGGCAAAGCAAAAGTTCAAAATCACCAACTGGCCCACCTACAA